>NZ_JBIALD010000004.1:232003-447755 GCF_042873115.1 Streptomyces sp. NPDC005017
AGCCTCGGGCCTGCGGCCACGTGGTCGAACCTGAACCCCCGGCCCCGGCGGGACGACGTCCCCCGCCACCTCGCTGACGATCAGCGCCCTCGTACGGCTGGTCGCGCCGTGGCTGCGGACCGTCGACGGCCGCTCGCCCGATGGCACCGGCGCCGTCGGACCGCCGCGCGTGCCTCGACGCGGGTCCCGTCGTGCTCCCGGCCGCTGTCGGGCCTTCCATGGTGGGAAGGGGACCGCCGACGTACCGTGAGGAACAGAGGCGAGCGCGGTGGAGAGGAGCGAGATGGGCGGGTCCACCACCGGTGACGCGGGCTCGACGATCCCGCTCACGGCTGTCGCGACGGTTCTGCTGGACGCCCATGGCACGGTCGTGCGCTGGTCGGCCGCCGCCGCCGCGCTGCTCGGCCGGACCGCCGACGAGGTCTGCGGCAGGCGGTTCCGTGTGCTCCAGGACGCCCCCGGCGAGGACGAGCTCCCGGCGACGGGCACCTGCCGGCTGCGGCACCGGACCGGCGGCCGGGTCGACGTCACCCTGCGGACGGTGCCGCAGGAGCCCTCCACCGACGTCCTCGTGCTGCTCGCCCCGCTGAGTGCGACGGCGGACGGGGACGCGCACGTCCCGCACACCTTCCCGGCCGTCACCAGCGCCCAGCGCCGCGCCCGCCGCGAGCGGGACCTGCTGCACGCGGCGGCCACCCGGATCGGCGGCTCCCTGGACGCGGCGCGCACCTCCCAGGACCTCGTCAACGTGCTCGTCCCGGCCCTGGGCGACCTCGCCAGCGTCGACCTCGGCGACGGCGTCCTGGAGGGCATCGAACCGCCGATGATCGCCGGCGCCGGGGAACTGCATCTGCGCCGTACCGCGGCGGCCGCGGCGGGCGGGATCTGGCCCGCCCACCTCACCCAGCCGGGGCAGCTCATCCCCCCGGCGCTCTCCACGAGCGAACCGCGCGACGTCGAGAACGGCCGGGCCGTCGTGTTCTCGGCGAAGAAGGTGGCCGCCCTGTTCGACACACCCGAACAGCACCGGCTCGCCATCCCCGAACGCGGCCACTCCGCCCTCTGGGTGCCGCTCCTCGCCCGCGGCCTGATCCTCGGCACCGTCTCCGTCTGGCGCACCGACCAGCTCGACGCCTTCGACGACAGGGACGCCGACCTGCTGACGGAGATCGCCACCCGGGCCGCGCTCAGCATCGACAACGGCCGCCGCTACACCCGTGAACACCGTTCGGTGCTCGCCCTCCAGCAGAGGCTGCTGCCCGAGCCGACCACCGACGCGCCCGCGGCCGAGACGCACGGCCTGTACCTGCCCACCCGCAGCGGGGCCGGGATCAGCGGCGACTGGTACGACGTCATCCCGCTGCCCTCGCTGCGTGTCGCCCTGGTCGTCGGGGACGTCGCGGGCCACGGCCTGTACGCCACCGCCACCATGGGCCGGCTGCGCACCGCCGTACGCACCCTCGCCGACCTCGAACTCGACCCCACCGAGCTGCTCACCCACCTGGACGACCTGGTGCAGCAGTTCGGCAAGGAGGCCGACCCGGCGGGCCCGTTCGTCGCCACCTGCCTGTACGCCGTCTACGACCCGGTCACCCGGCGCTGCTCGCTGGCCAGCGCCGGGCACCCGCCGCCGGTCGTGACCCGGCCCGACGGCAGCACCGAGCCGATCGAGGTGACGCCCGGACCGCCCCTCGGCGTGGGCGGCATGCCCTTCGAGACGACGGCCGTCGACCTCGCGCCCGACAGCGTCCTCGCCCTCTACACCGACGGCCTGATCGAACGTCATGACAGCGACGGCGAGGGCGGGTTGCGCTGGTTGATGGACACCCTCGCCGGTTCCTGCCGGCCCGGCCGTCCCCTGGACGACGCGGGCCAGGCGCTGCTCGCCGACCTGGACGGGGCGCCGCCCCGTGACGACATCGCCGTGCTGCTGGCCCGTACCCGCAGCGTCGCGGCGGAGCACATGGCGAGCTGGGAGTTCCCGGCCGAGCCGAGCGTGGTGTCCACCGCCCGCCGGGTCGCCGCCGAGCAGCTGGCCGCCTGGGGCCTGGAGGACATGACCTTCACCACGGAGCTGATCATCAGCGAGCTGGTCACCAACGCGGTCCGCTACGCGGGCGGCCCCGTGGGCCTGCGGCTCATCCGGGAGAACGCGCTGATCTGCGAGGTCACCGATCCGAGCAACACCCAGCCGAGGCTGCGCCGGGCCCGCTGGAGCGACGAGGGCGGCCGCGGCCTGTTCCTCATCGCCCAGCTCAGCCGCCGCTGGGGGAGCCGCTACGGCCGCCACGGCAAGACCATCTGGTCCGAACAGTCCCTGGCACCGGCGGAGTTCGACCTCATGACCCTGCTGTGAGGACCGGCCGGCGGGGGAGCGGGGCCCGGTAGGCGGCGGACGTCGGGCGAGACCCGTGCCCCCGCTCCCCGACCCGCGCACGGGCACCTCGCCGTCCGTGGCCCGTCCGCGTTGCCCCCCTGACACCTAGGTACCGAGGCCCTGATGTCCGGCGCTCAGTACCATTGCGTGGGGCAGGTAGTCCCGGTCCGTGAGATCAAGAGAGGATGGGCGGTCATGAGCAAGCCACCCGCACGGATCCGCCTGGCCGACGCCGCCCTGGCGCTCTTCGACGAGCGCGGCTACGAGCAGACCACCGTCGACGACATCGCCGAGCGCGCCGGAGTCGGACGTACGACCTTCTTCCGGCACTACGGGTCCAAGGAAGCGGTGATCTTCCCCGACCACGACCGGCTGCTCGACCTCATCCGCGACCGGCTGGCCACCTCCAGCCACAGCACCGCGCTGGTCGCCGTCTCCGACGCGGTCCGGCTGGTGCTGCTGCACTACATCGACGAGGGTGATCTCGCCCGCCGCCGCTACGCGCTGACCAGCAAGGTCGCCGTGCTGCGCGACCGGGAGATCGCCAGTGTGGCGCGCTACCAGCGGCTGTTCAGGGAGTTCATCGCCGAGTGGATGGGCGACCCGACCGCCCGTGCCTCGCTGCGCGCGGAGCTGATGGCCGCCTCCGTCGTCGCGGCGCACAACCATGTGCTGCGGCGGTGGCTGCGCGGTGAGTCCGCCGACCCGGTCACCGAGCTCGACGAGGCGATGCGCGAGGTGCTCGACCTGTTCCCGGCGCCCTCGACGGGCGTGGGCGCCCTCGACGGCGGCACCACCGTGATCGCGTTCCGCTCCGGGCAGCACCTGGAGGCGCTGCTGCCGTCGTTGAGACGTGTCATGGAGAGCCCGCCCGGCCGCTGACCCCGCCACGGCGCGGGAACAGCGGAATCACAGACTCACAGACTCGACGAGTGGTCCGGGACGTAGGTCTGGAGATCGCGCGGCGGGCGCTCGTACCCGGTGGACGGCGGCCGCTTCGGCAGCTCCAGCACGGGCGGCGGGACGTCCTCGTACGGCACCGAGTCCAGCAGATGGGCGATCATGTTGAGGCGGGCCCGCCGCTTGTCGTCGCTCTCCACCAGGTACCAGGGGGCCTCGCTGATGTCGGTGTGGACCATCATCTCGTCCTTGGCGCGGGAGTAGGCCTCCCAGCGGGTGATCGACTCCAGGTCCATGGGGGAGAGCTTCCAGCGGCGCAGCGGATCCTCCAGCCGGCGCCGGAAACGGTCCTGCTGCTCCGCGTCGCTGACCGAGAACCAGTACTTGCGCAGCAGGATGCCGTCCTCCACGAGCATCCGCTCGAAGATCGGGCACTGGCGCAGGAAGCGCTGGTGCTCCTCCTTGGTGCAGAAGCCCATCACATGCTCGACACCGGCCCGGTTGTACCAGGACCGGTCGAACAGCACGATCTCGCCCGCGGCCGGGAGATGCTCGACGTAACGCTGGAAGTACCACTGGCCGCGCTGCCGTTCGGTCGGCTTGGGCAGGGCGGCGATCCGGGCGACGCGCGGGTTGAGATGCTCGGTGACCCGCTTGATGGTGCCGCCCTTGCCGGCCGCGTCCCGGCCCTCGAAGACCACGACCAGCCGCGCCCCCTCGGTCCGCACCCACTCCTGGAGTTTCACCAACTCGGTCTGCAGGCGCAGCAGTTCGTCGTCGTACGTCTTACGGCTCACCTTCGCCGTCCCGTTCGCCGTCTTCTTGTCGCCCATGTGCCGCTCCACTGCCGGTCGTTCCCCTGGCCGCCACCGTACGTCACGCCGAACTGGGATGCCGTACGGCGCTGTCGGGCCGGGTGAGGTGCGAGGTGAACCAGTCGCGGGCCAGGGAGGACACCGCGGCGAGGGTGCCGGACTCGGTGAACAGGTGGGTCGCGCCGGGGACCACGGCGAGCCGGTGCTCGCAGTGCAGCCGGTCAGCGGCGAGCCGGTTGAGGCTGAGCACCTCGGTGTCCAGGCTCCCGACCACCAGCAGCGTCGGCGCCCGGACCCGCGCCAGGACGGCGGTGGAGGCGAGGTCGGGCCGGCCGCCGCGGGAGACGATCGCCAGGATGCCGTCGTCGTCGGCCGCGGCCTCCAGGCACGCCGCCGCTCCGGTGCTGGCGCCGAAATAGGACACGGGCAGCCCGGTCTCCTGGCGCAGCCAGTCCGCGGCGGCCCGCAGCCGGCGGGCCAGCAGCACGGTGTCGAAGACATTGCCCCGGTCGTTCTCCTCGCCCTCGGTGAGCAGGTCCAGCAGCAGGGTGCCGAGGCCCGCGCGGTTGAGCTCGGCCGCGACGTACTGGTTGCGCGGGCTGTGCCTGCTGCTGCCGCTGCCGTGCGCGAACGCCACCACGGCCGGGGCGCCGCTCGGCAGCGCGAACCGCGCGGCGAGCCGCACCCTGTCGGCGGGCACCTCCACCTCGGGGTCGGGCGGCAGGTCACCGGCGTCCGGCGCTGGCCGGATGGCGCGGGCGAGCAGCGCGCCGACCTCGGCGTCGTCGGTCTGCTCGAAGTCGCGGTACCAGGCGCCGACCGAGCCGAACCCGCTCGGCGTCTCCAGGCACACCACCTCGTCGGCGACCTCGCTCAGCCGTGCCGGGATGCGGTCGGGGGCCACCGGGACGGCCAGCACGATCCGGGCCGCGCCCTGCCCGCGCACCACCTGGCAGGCGGCCGTCGCGGTGGCCCCGGTGGCCAGGCCGTCGTCCACGACCACGACCGTGCGGCCGTCGAGCGGGGCGGGCGGGCGTCCGGCGCGGTAGGCCGAGACCCGCCGGACGAGTTCGGCGCGTTCGCGCTGTTCGACCTCGGCCTGTTCCTGCGGGGTCACCCCGGTGGCGGCCACGACGTCGTCGTTGAGTACGTGGACGCCGCCCTCGCCGATCGCGCCGAAGGCGAGCTCCGGCTGCCAGGGCACCCCGAGCTTGCGGACGACGAGGACGTCGAGCGGGGCGTGCAGACAGCGGGCCACCTGGTAGGCGACCGGGATGCCCCCGCGGGGCAGGCCGAGCACGACCACGTCCGTGCCGCGCAGGCCCTCCAGGGCGTCCGCGAGCCGAAGTCCGGCGTCGACCCGGTTCTCGAAGCGCATGCGGCCCCCATCCTCGTCGTGTCGTCAGCCCGTCATGTCCTCTGGGTCGTGTCGTCAGCCCGTCATGTGGCCGCCCCAGCGCGGGCCGACCAGTTCCCACTCGCGGTCCCAGCGGTCCATGCGCCGCTTGTCCATCCGCCACCGCGTGAGGGCGGCGCCGGCGAGCGCCGTGCCGGCGAAGGCGACGGCCGCGGCCGTGCCGAGCAGTCCGGCCTCGACCGAGGCCTCGGCCCCGGTGGGCGGCGCGGCGGCGAGCGTGCCCTGCGCGTCCTGCCACACCACGACCTTCGAGCCGGTCGGGTGCCCGGCGTCCACGAGGGCGATCCCGGTACGTGCGGTGCCGTCCGGGGCGGTCCACCTGACCTTCACCCTGACCTGGTCGGAGACGGCGCCCGCGCGCGGGGTGTCGGACGGCGCGCCGCCGGTCACGACGGCCTGGACGGCGGTGCGCTCGGCGCGTTGCCGGGCGAACGCGGCGTCCGCGGCGTGGGCCGTGACGACCCCGGCGACGATCCCGCCGACGAGGGCGACCAGCCACACGGCGAGCAGGATCCAGGCCTCGACTACGTCGTCGTGCCGCCGCAGCGGGTTGTTCCGCCACCGCCACAGCCACTGAGCTGACTTCCTGCTGTCGCGCATCGGTTCGCACCTCCCTAACAGGGTCACACCGCGGGAGCGGCGGGGCCACCTCTGGGTGACGGAGCTGTCGCGGGTACCCAGCCCGGGCCGGGGCGGGGTACCCGCCCGTCACGTGCTGATCGGTCCGGAGAGCTCGACGATGTCGTCCGCGGCCACGTCGTGCAGCCGGATGGCGAGGTCCTCCAGGGCCCGGCTCGCGGCGAGTTCGTCGCCGATCTCGGGGACGGGCCGGTCGAGCGGACTGCGCCGGGCCGTGCCCCGGCCGGTGACGGTGTCGGTCTCGTCGGTGCCGCCCATGTCGCCGGTGGTCAGGACGGCTCGCGCCCGTGTGTCGTCGCCGTCCTCGGTGATGTAGATCTGCACATTCCACTGCTTGTCCGGCATCGCGATCACTCCCGTGCACTCCCGTGCGGAATACGCCCCTGCGTACAGACTGCGCCCCGTTCGCGGCCCCGAGCCACCCGAACGGAGGACTTGCGGACCCGGCGCCCTCGATGCCTAGACTATTCGTACAGAGGTTGGACTGTCCGTCCAGATGGTGGGAGAGGTCGCGACGTGACGGAGGCAGTGGGAAGGGGAGTGGGCGCATGACGGCCGAAGAGGACGTGGGACGCGAGGAGAGGCTGCGGGGCGGCAGGGGCCAGGACCGCGATGAGAATCCGCGGGGCGAAGAGGTCCTGGACCGCTACGGGGATCCGCGGGGCGGGAAGGATCTGGGGTGCGACGAGGATCCGCAGGGCGCGGAGGATCTGGAGCGCGAGCGGGACGCGATCATCGCCGCGTTCACCCCGGCCGTGGCGGGGATCGCCGCGACCTTCGGCCCCGTCTGCGAAGCGGTGCTGCACGACTACCGGCGGCCTGAGGAGTCCGTGGTCGCCGTGGCCGGCTCGGTGACCGGGCGCGCGGTCGGCGGCGCGATGAGCGAGATCGGCCTGCGCGCCCTGGCCCGCGGCGACGAGGCGGCCGACGAGCTCAACTACCTCACACGCACCCGCGACGGACAGCTGGTGAAGTCGTCCACCGTGCTGCTGCGCGACTCCACCGGCGCGGTCTTCGGCGCCCTCTGTCTCAACCTGGACACCGGCGCGGTCTCCCAGGCCCACGCCCTGCTCGGCGCGCTCGCCGGCCTCGGCGGCACCCCGTCGGCGGGCCTGCCCGTCACCACGTTCGGCAACGACATCGACTCGGTGGTAGACGCCATGGTCGACACCCGCCAGCTCCACCGGCACCAGAACTGGGCCGGGCTGGACCGCGCCGGACGCCTCGAGCTGTTCCGCGGCCTGGACGAGCAGGGCGTCTTCGCCGTCCGCCGGTCCGTCGAGCAGGTCGCCGCCCGCCTCGGCATCTCCCGTGCCTCCGCCTACCACTACCTGGCCCAGGCCAGAGCCTCGGACCCGGACGGCACCGGACCCGGCCCGACCCCGAAGGGAGCCCACCCGTGACGGCCACCACCCCCGTCGTGACGCTCGAGGACGTCCGTGCCGCCGCCGCCCGCATCGAGGGCGTCGCCCACCGCACGCCCGTGCTGCGCTCACGCACCCTCGACGCCCTGGTGGGCGGCGAGGTCTTCCTGAAGTGCGAGAACTTCCAGCGGGTGGGCGCGTTCAAGTTCCGCGGCGCCTACCACGCGGCCTCCCGGCTCACCCCCCAGCAGCTCGCCCGGGGCATCGCCGCCTACTCCTCCGGCAACCACGCCCAGGCCGTGGCGCTCGCCGCCCGCGAGCTGGGCACCACCGCGGTGATCGTCATGCCCGAGGACGCACCCCGCTCCAAGCGGGCGGCGACCGAGGGCTACGGCGCCGAGATCGTCACCTACGACCGCTACACCGGCGACCGGGTCGCCCTCGCCGAGGCGCTCGCGGCGGAGCGCGGCCTGACCCTGATCCCGCCCTACGAGCACCCGGACATCATCGCCGGACAGGGCACGGCGGCACTGGAACTGCTGTCCGAGACAGGTGAGCTGGACACCCTGGTGGTACCGGTCGGCGGCGGCGGGCTGATCGCCGGCAGCGCCACCGCGGCCAAGGGGCTGCACCCCGGCATCCGGGTGGTCGGCGTGGAGCCGGAGGAAGGCGACGACACCAAGCGGTCCCTGGCGGCGGGTCATCGCGTCAGCATCCCGGTGCCGCACACCATCGCCGACGGACAGGCCCTGCACACCCCCGGAGAGCTGACCTTCTCCGTCAACCGGCGGCTGGTCGACGACATCGCGCTGGTCGGCGACGACGAGATCAGGGCGGCGATGCGGTTCGCCTTCGAGCGGCTGAAGATCGTGCTGGAGCCGAGCGGCGCGACCCCGCTGGCCGCCCTGCTGGCCGGTCGCACCGCCGGACCGTCCGGCCGCACCGGCGTCATCCTCTCCGGGGGCAACATCGACGCCGACCGCTTCGCCGAGCTGTGTGCCGGGAGGTCCGGCGGGGAGTGAGCCACTCCGGGACGGGAGGTCCGGCGGGGAGTGAGCCACTCCGGGACGGGAGATCCGGCGGGGAGTGAGCCATTCCGGGACGGGAGATCCGGCGGGGAGTGAGCCACTCCGGGACGGGAGATCCGGCGGGGAGCGAGCCACCCCGGGACGGGAGATCCGGCCGGGGGTGAGTCACCCGATTGGCGGCCCCCGCCTCGACGGGCGGACGATGAGAGGGAGGGGCCCGGCCCGTACCGGAGTCCGCTCCCGGCCCGGGAGCGGCAGGCGGGGCCGGACCCGGCCGTCCGGGACGGCCGGAAAGGAGGAGCGTCATGCTGGAAGTGAAGGCGCTCGACAAACCGGACGAGCAGCGTGAGTTCCCCCGTGGCCACCTCGAAGCGGTCCACCTCCCCGGGTGCGACTTCTCCGTGGCCACCTTCGAGCCGGGCTGGCGCTGGTCCGAGTCCGTCGGACCGATCGCGGGCACCGAGACCTGCCAGATGAACCACAACGGCTATGTCGTCCAGGGCCGCATCCACATCCTCATGGACGACGGCAGCGAGACCGAGGCCGGTCCGGGCGATGTGTTCGTGTGCTCGCCGGGGCACGACGCCTGGGTCGTCGGCGACGAGGCGTGTGTCGCCTTCGACTTCGAGGGCCAGACGGCCAAGGAGTTCGCCAAGGGGCAGGGGAGCTGACGGCACAGGAGAGCCGGAGGCGCCGGGGTGCCCGGAAGCCGGAGCGGCACGGCACCCGGGGCACAGCCTGACCCCGCGCGTGCCGTCGGCCCGCCCCGACGCACCTCACCTTGCACCGTGGAAACCGATCGGTTTACTCTGACGGCGTCGGTAAACCGATCGGTTTCCGTCGTGTCCGTGCCCTCGCGCGCCCTCGGGCCCGCTCCCACCCCGGAGAGACTCATGACGACGATCGCAGGCGCCACCGCCGTGGTCACCGGCGGCAGTCGCGGCATCGGCCGCGCCATGGTGGCCGCCCTGTACGAGCGCGGCGCGAGGAAGGTGTACGCCACCGCCCGCGACCCGCGCACCGTCACCCATCCCGACGCCGTGCCACTGGCCCTGGAGGTGAGCGACCCCGCGTCCGTGGCGGCCGCGGCCGCACAGGCCCAGGACGTCACGATCCTGATCAACAACGCGGGCGCGGCGGTGAACGCCTCCTACCTGGACGGTGCCGTGGACGACGTGCGCCGCGAGTTCGAGACCAACTTCTTCGGTCCGCTGCTGGTCACCCGGGCCTTCGTGCCCGTCATCGAGCGCAACGGCGGCGGCCATCTGCTCAACGTCCACTCCGTGCTGTCCTGGCTGGCTCTCGGCGGCTCCTACAGCGCGTCCAAGGCCGCTCTGTGGTCGCAGACCAACTCCCTGCGCCTGGATCTCAAGCCGCGCGGCATCGAGGTCACCGGCCTGCACGTCGGGTACGTCGACACCGACATGGCGGCCGGCGTCGACGCGCCCAAGTCCACCCCCGGGAGCGTGGCCGCCCAGGCGCTGGACGGCATAGCGGCGAACGCCCCCGAGGTACTGGCCGACGAGCTGACCCGGCAGGTCAAGGCGGGACTCTCGGCCGACCTCACCGCGCTGTACCCGCAGCTCGCCGCCTGACCGGCCCCCGGCCGCGGGCCCGCTGCTCGGCCGGGCGGCGGCGTGTCCACGGTCTCGCGCCCCGGCCTCAGATCGGCAGCAGCCTGCCGACGATCTCGCCCAACTGCCGGGCGTTGCGGCACTCGTGCATCTCCACCAGCTCCGCGTACTCGGGCGCGGCCGAGTCGCCCGTGCCCCACTGCCGGCGCGGCTCGGGATTGAGCCAGTACACCCGCCGGGCCTGCCGCGCGATGCGCCGTACGGCGGGCAGGTTGGGGTCGCTCAGATTCGTCCGGGCGTCGCCGAGCACGAACACGGTGGTGCGCGGGCCGACCGCGTCGCCGTAACGCTCGGCGAACTCGCCCAGCGCCACGCCGTAGTCGCTGCTGCCGTGCCAGCCGGTGAGCCTGGCCTCGGCGCCGATGCGGGCCCCGAGGCCCTCGGGGTCGGCGTGGCCGTGCACCAGCATCCCGGTCACCTCGTCGACCTGGTTGACGAAGGCGAACACCCGCACCTTGCTGAACTGGTCGTGCAGCGCCTGCACCAGCAGCATCGTGAAGTCGGAGAAGCCGGACACCGAGCCCGACACGTCGCACAGCAGCACCAGTTCGGGCCGGGCGGGGCGGCGCCGGCGCAGCACGGGACGCATCGGCACCCCGCCCGTCGACAGCGAGCCGCGCAGCGTACGCCGCAGGTCGATGGTGCCGCGCGCGGCCCGGCGGCGGCGCGCGGCCAGCCGGGTCGCGAGCTTGCGCGCCAACGGGTGCACCGTGCGCCGCAGTTCGGCGAGCCGGTCCTTGCCCGCGTACAGGAAGTCGACCCGGTCGGCGGTCGTGGCGACCGCCCGCCGGGCGATCTCCTCGCGGCCGCGGCGCTCGGCGACCCGGCGCCGTGCCTCGTCGGACACCTGCCGCCGGAAGGACTCGATGCGCCGCCGGATCTCGTCCTCCAGCAGCCGGCCGGCGAACCCGCTCTGCCCGCCGCGGGCCCGGACGTCGTCGCGGACGCGGGCCAGCAGGGTCTGCGGGCGGATGCGTTCCAGTGCCTGGTAGGAGGACCAGCCGTCCGAGCCGGAGGTGCCGCCGTAACCGCCGAACCCGTCGACCGCCTCCACCGCGAGCCGGGCCAGCGCCGCCCGGTCGTCGTCGGCCAGCGCCGCCGCCAGCCGCTCGCGGAGCTCTTCGCGGCCCGCCGAGCGCTCCTGGGGACCGCCGACCGCGCGCGGGAAGTACAGGTCGAAGACGGGGTCGAACACCTGCCGCTGGGCATGGGTGTGCAGCAGGGTCGCGGCGAGGCCCTCGCGCAGCAGCTCGCGGTCGGCGAAGCCGAGTTCGGCCGCCGCCCGTGCCGCGTCCAGGGTCTCGCCGGTGCCGATGCGCACCCCGTGCGTCCGCAGCGCGTCCACCAGGCCGGTCAGCCGGGCGGTGACGTCCGACGCGGCCGTCACACGGCGTCCAGGTCGAGCTTGGCGGCCGCCTTCAGCACGTCGTCCTGGTGCTTGAGGACCACGCCCAGGGTGTCCCTTACGACGGTCTCGTCCAGGGTGCCGGCACCCAGCGCGAGCAGGGTGCGCGCCCAGTCGATGGTCTCGGCGACCGACGGCACCTTCCTGAGGTCCATGGCCCGCAGCGCGCCCGCCACCCGCACCACGGACGCGGCCAGCGCCTCGTCCAGCTCGGGCACCTTCAGCCGTACGATCCGCCGCTCCAGCTCCTCCTCGGGGAAGCCGATGTGCAGGAACAGACAGCGGCGGCGCAGGGCCTCGGACAGCTCGCGGCTGGCGTTGGAGGTGAGCACGACGAACGGGCGGCGGGTCGCGGTGACCGTGCCCAGCTCGGGAACGGTCACCTGGAAGTCGCTGAGCACCTCGAGGAGCAGGCCCTCCACCTCGACGTCGGCCTTGTCGGTCTCGTCGATCAGCAGGACCTTGCGGTCGTCGCCGCGGATCGCGGTCAGCAGGGGCCGGGGGAGCAGGAACTCCTCGCTGAAGATGTCCGTGCGGGTCTCGTCCCAGGACTCGTCGCGGCCGGCGCTGATCCGCAGCAGCTGCTTGGCGTGGTTCCACTCGTACAGCGCGCGGGACTCGTCCACGCCCTCGTAGCACTGGAGCCGGACCAGCCTGGCGTCCGCGACCGCCGCCACGGCCTTGGCGAGCTCGGTCTTGCCGGTGCCCGCCGGACCCTCGACCAGCAGCGGCTTGCCGAGCCGGTCGGCGAGGAACACGGACGTGGCCACGGAGGGGGAGGCGAGGTACCCCACCTCGGCGAGGCGGGCGGAGACGTCGTCGACGGAAGTGAACAACCGGGCCTCCGGCGGTCATGGGCGTACAGGGTTCTGACCCTCCTATCTAAGCGCTTGTTCAGTGCTTGTGTCACCCACTTGCCCGGCGGCCCGCCGTGGCAGGGATGTGCGGGCGCGGGGGAGTCCGGCCGTGTCGGAGGTCGCGGGGGGCCGGTGTCCGGCTCCGCGACGGGCGCGGGCGGCCTGTGCGAAGGGCGTGGGACGGCCTGTGCAAAAGGTGTGTGCGGCGTCCGTACACCGATCGGTTTCCGTCTCGTTCCGCCGCGCGGTAGCCTCGCCGTATGACCACGGACAAGGCCGCCGCGACCACGGACAAGGCCTCCCCCCGGGACCGGCTGCTGGACGCCGCGGGCGCGCTCTTCTACCGGGAGGGCGTCTCCGTCGGCGTGGAGGCGCTGTGCCGGGAGGCCGGCGTCTCCAAGCGGTCGATGTACCAGCTGTTCGGCGGCAAGGACGAGGTCCTCGCCGCCAGTCTGGAGCGGCGCCTGCCCGGCTACGAGCAGCGGCTGCGGCCCCCCGTGGAGGAGGCCGGCACACCGCGCGAGCGCATCCTGTACGTCTTCGGGCAGCTGGCGGAGGCTTCCGCCGAGCCCGACTACCACGGCTGCCCCTACCTCGCCGCCCTGGTGGAGCTGAAGGACCCCGGCCATCCGGCCGGCCGGGTCGCCCGCTCGGCGAAGGAGCGGCTGCTCGCAGCGTTCCGCGCCGAGGCCGAGCGCGGTGGTGCCCGCGACGCCGGGCTGCTCGCCCGTCAACTGGTCCTGGTCTTCGACGGCGCGAGTGCCCGCGCCGGGGCCGGCGTGGAGAACCTCCAGGACGGCCTGGCCGCCGTGACGGCCGCGGCCCTGCTGGACGCGGCCGGGGTCGGCTGACGACCGCCACCCGGATCGGGCCGCCCGCGGCCCCTCCGTAAGGTCCCCTAGTCGCCCGCCCCGTCGCGGTCCAGGGCCGTGCACACGCACACCCGGTTGCCGTCCGGGTCGGCCAGGACCGTGTACGAGGGGGCGTTGGAGGCGTCCACGACCGTGCCGCCCGCCGCGACGGCCGCCTCGACGCGGGCGTCGGCCACCTCGGGGGCGAGCCACACGTCGAGGTGCCAGCGCTGCCGGGGCGGCTCGTGCGGGTCCGTGGACTGGAACCACATCGGGGGCACCCGGTCGGTGGGGTCGAGGACCTCGTCGCCCCGCGCGTTGCCGCTGTCCCCGGTGAGCAGTGCCGACCAGAACGGCGACAGCGCCGAGTGGTCGGCGGTGTCGAGCGCGAGCTCGACCTGGGTGACCTCGCCGGGTACGGCGGTGAGCCCGTGCTCCCGGGCCAGGTCGCTGATCGCCCCGGCCAGCTCCAGATCCGCCGCGGTGACACCGCGCCTGCCGGTGGCCCCGTCCGCCGTGCACAGCGTCACGTCGACGCCGCCGCGCCCCCAGCGGATGTCCGGCTCCAGCCCCGCGTCCCCCGCCGCCTTCGCCACGGCGGCCACGAACACGGCCCCCATCACACGGTCGACGGGCCGGAAGCGCGCGGCCAGCGGCTGGGCCAGCTTCCGCCAGTCACCGAGGCCGGTGCCGATCGCCTGGACGATGTCGCGATTGCCGAGAGTCTCCATGAGGTCATGCTCGCAGCGCGCACCGCCCACGGCCCGGCGCGACGCAGGAAACCCTCACCGGAACGCCGGGGCGTTGCGCCGCGCCCACTCCTCGTACGACCCCGCCGGCCGGCCGAGCACCCGCTCCACATCGGCGCCGACCCGCCGCTCCGCCGCGTTCGGCTCGCCCAGGATCGACAGCGTCGTCTCGGCGACGGGCTCCGGCATGAACCGCGTCAGCACGGCCAGCGCCTGCGCGCGCGACTGCTCCACGAACCGCACCGGCTCCCCGAGGGCGGAGCCGATCGCCGCGGCCTGCTGCCGGGGCGTGACCAGGGCCGGACCGGTCAACTCGTAGATCCGGCCGCCGTGTTCGCCCGCGCGGAGCGCCACCGCGGCCACGTCGGCGATGTCGTCCGGGTCGACCACGGGCAGCCCCGTGTCGCCGAAGGGCGCGGCGACCGTCCTCGCCGTGCGCACCGACTCCGCCCAGGCGTAGGAGTTGGACGCGAAGCCGCCCGGCCGCAGGATCGTCCACTCCAGCCCGGACGCCCGTACGGCCTCCTCGACGGCCCGCGCCACCCCGCCGTGCGAGACGGAGTCCGGCCGGGTCGCCACACCCTGCGAGGACAGCAGCACCACCCGCTTCACACCCCCGGCCGCGGCCGCCTCCAACAGCGCGGCCGTGGGCAGCAGACGGGCGCTCGGCCCGCCGCTCTGGAGGAACAGTGCGTCGGCGCCGTCGAACACCGGACGCAGCCCGGCGACGTCCGTCAGATCCGCCCGGCGCGCCAGGACACCGGCCGGGACATCGCCCTGCGCGACACCGCGCGAGGTGGCGGTCACCCGCTCCCCGGCCGCCGCCAGCGTCCGCACCAGCGCCCGTCCCACGTTCCCCGTCGCTCCCGTCACCACGATCATGTGCAACTCCCCTGTATCAAAAGGTGATTGAGGCGTCCCACCGGGTGCGAACCCGCCCCCCGCGCCGCCGGGACGACGCTAACAGCGCCGATATAGTAGGTACCTAGAGGAAAGTGACTACCTCGAAGGGATGCGCATGGCCGCCGACCCGATGCCGATCGCCCCCGCCGGCGCCGATCCACAGCTCGCCTGCCCGATCGGCCCGGTCGTGGACATCGTGTTCAGTCGCTGGACCACCCCGATCCTGTGGGTGCTGCACACCTACGGCGTCCAGCGCTTCGTCCAGATCGAGCGCCGGATCACCGGCATCACCCCGAAGGTGCTCACCCAGCGGCTGCGCCGGCTGGAGCGCGACGGACTCGTCGTGCGCACCTACCACCCGGAGGTCCCGCCCCGCGTCGAGTACGAGATCAGCGAACTCGGCCGCAGCCTCGGTCCGTTGTTCGCGCACCTCGCCGACTGGACCACGGAGAACCTGCCGGCGGTCGAGCGGGCCCGCGAGGCGTACGACCGCGCCGACTAGGCCCTGTCGTCGAACTCCCGCCTGCCCCGCGACGCCACGCACGCTCCCCACTTCGTGGGAGGCGCCCCCACTCGCCGCACCGGGCACCAGCCCGAGTACGTCCGGTACGAGGGCTTGCACCCGGCACTCCCCCAGAGCACGCACCTGACGCCGCGGGGCCGCCCTCCGGGCGACGGGAGTCCGACGACAGGATTTAGTGCGTGCGTCGAAAGTCCCGTCCGCCCCGCGGCGGGGCTTTCGAAACACGCCCTATTCCCCAGCCAGCACGACTTCCAGCGTGCGCGGGCCGTGTACGCCCTCCACCCGGTCCAGTTCGATGTCGCTCGTCGCGGACGACCCGGAGATCCAGGTCAACGGCCGCAGGGATCGAGCCGTTCGAGCGCCTGCGGCACGGACGCGACGACCTGCCCGGGGACCCGGACGACACAGATGTGGTGGTCGGGGGTCAGGGAGATCCGGCGCCGCCCCTGGTCGGGCGAGCCGTCGAGGACGATCGTGCCGGTCTCGGCGACCATGAAGTTGGCGCCGGAGATGCCCACCTTGGCCCGCAGCGTCGGACGGTTGCAGGTTAGTGGGCGGCGGACCCGGGCGGGCTCGCGCGGCGGGTGCCGCTTCCGCGAGCGCCCGCGCGGCCGACACCTCTTGCCGCTCCAGCCCGTCAACCCGCTGAGCGGCGGTTCAGTAGAGCCTCATGATCCCCGGGGTCGGCAAGCGCGTTCCCATGTGCTGAACTGGGACGCGACCCGGGGACCGCCCGGGGGCCCGACCCGCACTCCGACCGCACCGGGAGCACCGTTGACCGTCAGCTACCGCCAGCCCGGCGTCGTCCTCACCGACCGCCGCTTCACCGTGCCGCTCGACCACGCCGACCCGGCGGGGGAGACGATCGAGCTGTACGCCCGTGAGGTCGTGGCGAGCGACAAGGAGCGGCAGGACCTGCCGTGGCTGGTCTACCTCCAGGGCGGCCCCGGCTTCGGCGCGAACCGTTTCATCGGCCGCCCGGCCTGGCTCGGCCGCGCCCTGAAGGAGTACCGAGTCCTCCTGCTGGACCAGCGCGGCACCGGCCACTCCACGCCCGCGAGCCGTCAGACGCTGCCGCTGCGCGGCGGCCCCGCCGAGCAGGCCGACTACCTCACCCACTTCCGCGCCGACTCGATCGTGCGCGACTGCGAGGTCGTCCGGCCGCAGGTGACCGGCGGCGCCCGGTGGACCGTCCTCGGCCAGAGCTTCGGCGGCTTCTGCACGGTGAACTACCTGTCGACCGCCCCCGAGGGCCTGACCGCCGCCCTCGTCGCCGGCGGCCTGCCCTCCCTGCACGCCCACGCCGACGACGTCTACCGCGCCGCCTACCCGCGCATCGAACGCAAGGTCGCCGCGCACTACGCCCGCTACCCGCAGGACGCCGAGCGCGCCCGCCGTATCGCCGACCACCTCCTCCAGCACGAGGTGCGCCTGCCGAACGGCTATCTGCTCACCGTCGAGGCCTTCCAGTCCCTCGGCATCCTCCTCGGCGGCGGCGACGGCAGCCACCGGCTCCACTTCCTGCTGGAGCACGCCTTCGTGCCCACCCCGCAGGGCCCTGCCCTCTCCGACGCCTTCCAGGAGGAGGTCCAGGGCCTGCTGTCGTTCGCCGGCCACCCGCTGTACGCGCTCGTCCACGAGGCCATCTACGGCCAGGACGCCCGCCCCACCGCCTGGTCGGCCGAACGTGTGCGGGCCGAGTTCCCGCAGTTCGACGCCGCCAAGACACTGACCGGCGACGGCCCCCTGCTGTTCACCGGCGAGACCATCCACCCCTGGATGTTCGACTGCGACCCGGCCCTGCGCCCCCTGCGCGAGACGGCCGCGCTCCTCGCCGCGCGCACCGACTGGAAGCCGCTGTACGACCCGTCCCGGCTGGCCGCCAACGAGGTGTCCGTCGCCGCCGCGGTCTACCACGACGACATGTACGTCGACACGGCCCACTCCCTGGAGACGGCCCGCGCGATCCGCGGCCTGCGCACCTGGGTGACGGACGAGTTCGAGCACGACGGGGTCCGGGCGGGCGGCCCGCGCGTCCTGGACCGGCTGCTGGCGCTGGTACGGGACGAGGCGTGACCCCGGGCGCGTGTTCCACCCGCGCCGCGGCGCGGGACACGCCCCTTCCCCGCCCGTCCGGGGGAACCCCGCGGCACGCCGCCGCGAACCGGCCGACGGAACGCGGCAGTTCACCCGCCCGGCTACGCCGCCGGTCATGACAGAGATCGCCCAGCTCCGGCCCCTGCCCGAGGACCGGCAGCGCGCTCTGGCGGTGGTGGCCCACCCCGACGACCTCTAGTACGGCTGCTCGGCGGCCATGGCCCAGTGGACCGCCGCCGGTCGCGAGGTCGCCTATGTGCTCGCCACGCGCGGCGAGGCTGGCATCGACGGTCTGGACCCGGAGAAGTGCGCCCCGCTGCGCGAGCGGGAGCAGCGGGCCGGTGCGGAGGCGGTCGGTGTCCGGAGGGGGCGAGTTCCTGGCCCACAAGCACGGTGTGATCGAGTACGGCACGGCGCTGCGCCGGGACATCGCCGCCGCGATCCGCCGCCACCGGCCGGAACCGGTGATCACCCTCAACCACCGGGACACCTGGGGCGGCGTCGCCCGGAGCACGCCCGACCACGTGGCCGTGGGCCGGGCCGTGCTGGACGCCGCGGCCGACGCGGGCAACCGCTGGATCTTCCCCGAACTGGCCGCCGAGGGCCTGAAACCCTGGAACGGCGTCCGCTGGGGGCCGTCGCGGGCTCCAGCACGCCCCCCCCACGCGGTGGAGGCCACCACCCCCGAGGGCCTGGAGCACGCGACGCGCTCGCTGCCGGCCCGTCGCAGCTACATCGAGGCCCTGACGAGCGAGGCCCGGAGACCTTTGTGCGGGGCCTCCTCACCGGCAACGCCCGGGCCGCCGCCGAGCGGAACCGGGGCTGGCCGAGGGCGTCTCAGGCGGCCGCGGCCATCGCCCCGGGAGCGCGGTGCGGGTCCACCACGCGTCCGTCCGGCAGGAGTTCACCGGTGTCGTCGAAGACGATCGTCCCGTTGCACAGCAGGCTCCAGCCCTGCTCGGGACGGGCCGTGACGACGGCCGCGCCGTCATGACGAGGGCTGTCGGCGGTGGGGCACTGCGGCTGGTGGCTGCACATGACGTCTCTCCTCGACCCGTGGGCTTCCCGCGTCGGCTCGGCTGCCGGGGCCCGTCGGACGGGCCCTCCCCACAGTCCTAGCCGACGTTGTTTTCGTCCGGATGAGGAGACCCCCACAAGGCCGGGGACTCAGCGGTGAGTTCGCGCTCCGGCGGGCCTGCGTCCGGCCGCCGGGGCCCCGCGCCGCCGCAGTCGCATCCGCAGCCCCTCCGGCATCAGGGTGAGCCGCTCGGCCACCCGCAGCCGGTACTCCGGGTCGGACTCCAACTCGTAGCGGCGCAGCAGTAGTCCGAGCACCAGCGTGGCCTCGTGCAGCGCGAACTGCCGCCCGATGCAGGCCCGCGCGCCAGTGCCGAACGGTTTGAAGGCGTGCGGCGGCCGGGCCCGTACGGCGGCCGCGTCGAAGCGGTCCGGGTCGAAGCGCTCGGGCTCCGGACCCCACACCTCGGGGTCGCGGTGCAGCGAGGCGATCAGGACCAGCGCCCAGGCGCCCCGCCGCATCGGATGCGTCCCGGCGAGGACGGTGTCCTCCCGTGCCTCGCGGGCGAACGCGGGCGCCGTCGGCCACAGCCGCAGCGACTCGTCCAGCACCCGTCGCACATAACGGAGTTTGGCCACCTGCTCGTATCCCGGGGTGTCCGCGTCGCCCCACACCCGGTCGACCTCGGCACGGGCGCGGGCGGCGGCCTCGGGATGCAGGGCCAGATAGTGCAGGGCGAAGGAGAGCGCGCCGGAGGTGGTCTCGTGGCCCGCCACCAGGAAGGTGATCACCTGGCGGCGGACGTTCTCCGCGGACAGCTTCTCCCCGGTCTCGGGGTGGGCGGTGCGCAGCATCAGGTCCAGCAGATCGCCGCCGCCGGTCTCGCCCGAGGCGCGCCGCTCCGCGACGAGCCGGTCGACCGTGCGCTCCATGTAGGAGATGTCGGCCGTGTTCCGCCGCGAGGCCCGGCGCAGCAGCAGTGCCGAGGGGACGGTGTTGAGCCGCTGGGCGTAGCTGAGCGTGCCGACCATGGCGTTGACGAAGGGATGCGGGCGGTCGCGCTCGAAGGAGCCGAAGTCATGGCCGAAGCCGGTGCGGGCGATCGTCTCCAGTGTCAGCTTGGTCATGTCCCCGGGCACGTCCACGGACCGTCCCGCGCCGGCGGCGGTGTCCCAGTGGTCGGTCAGCCGCCGGGCCACGTCCAGCATCATCGGGTGGTAGCCCGCCATCGCCTCCCGGCTGAAGCCGGGTGCCAGCACGTCGTGCGCCAACTGCCAGTTGGGCTCGTGGTTGTACGCGGTGAACAGCCCGTCCCCGGCGACCGGCCGCAGATTGGCGATGCCGAGGCCCACGTGCTTGGCGAACCGTGACTCGTCCGCCAGGTCGGCGACCAGGTCCGCGCCCCACACGAACACGAACTCCCGGCCGAAGATCCGCCGCCGGAAGACCGGTCCCAGCTCACGGGCGTAGCGCAGCGAGTCCTGGACCGGGGTGTGCCGGCTGGCGCCGATCACATCGCCCAGCAGCGGCAGCCGGCGCGGCGGGTGCGGGATGCGGTGCAGCTGCGGCCAGCCGTGCTCGGCGCTGCGGAATCCGCTCGGCAGCCCGTCCGGTGTCGTCTCCGCCATGACGTGATCTCCCTTGACCCACCGGCGCGTTGGGCCAGTGTTGTACGTGGGTTCAACAACGGCCACAGTCTCGGTCCCTTGTTGAATCCGCGTCAAGTAGAGTGCGCGCATGGCCGCGAACCAGGGTGGGCGCACACGCCGCCGGCTCAGCACCGAGGAGCGCCGTGAGCAGCTGCTGTCGGTCGGTGCGAAGCTGTTCTCGGAGAGTCCGTTCGACGAGGTGTGGATCGAGCAGGTCGCCGAGATCGCCGGTGTCTCCCGGGGCTTGCTGTACCACTACTTCCCGACCAAACGGGACTTCTTCGCAGCCGTCGTGGAGCGCGAGAGCGAACGCATGCTCCGGATGACCGAGGCGGTGCCCGGTGTCCCCGTGCGCGGGCAGCTGAACGCGGGGCTGGACGTCCTGCTGGAGTACGTGGAGACCCATGCCCACGGCTTTCGCGCCTTCCATCGCGCGGAGGCGGCCGGCGACCAGGCCGTACGCCGTGTCCACCGCCGAGCCCTCGCCGCGCAGGAGAGGCAGATCCTCGCGGCCCTGGCCGCCGACCCCGAGTTCGGGCCCGGTTTCGCCGGCCGCCCCGACCTGCCGCTCGCGGTGCGCGGCTGGCTCGCCTTCCTCACGGCCGTCTGTCTGGAGTGGCTGCGCGGCTCGGAGCTGACCCGGGAACAGGTGCGCGACCTGTGCGCGCGGGCGCTGCTGGGTGTCGTGGGCGACTGAGCCGCGGCGGTGAGTTCGCCCGGACGGCGGTCCGCCGGGTGGCGCGGCCTGCCGCAGCTGCTGTCGGCGGCGGTTTCGCAGCGGGAGTGGGTGCGGGTGCGGGTTGTGGTGGGCTGGTCGCGCGGTTCCCCGCGCCCCCGGGAGGGGGCGGCGCCCACTGCCCCGTGTGATCCCTGCTTGGCGGCGGACGTGAACTCCGATAGGTTAGGTGAGCCTTACCTAATAAGGAGGATGTACGGATGGGTGACAGCCACACCTGGACGGCCGTGCCCGGCGCGGCGGAGCAGGCCCGGTCGGTGCTCGCCGCGGCCTGGTCCTGCGCGGTGACCGCGGACGGCGGCCGTGAGGAGCTCGTCGGCGCGCACACCGTCGGTGAGGACGGCCGGGTACACCTCCGGGTCCCCGAGGACAGCGCGCTGCTCAGGGCCGCGATCTTCGCCCCTCGAGGCGAGCCGTCCGCCGTGCTGGAGTTCGCCGACGTGGCCCCCGTCCCGCTGCGCAGCCGCATCCGGGCCCGGCTCTGGGTCGCCGGCTGGTTCTCCGCCGAGGGCGAGGGCCTCGCGCTGCGGCCCACTCGCGTGGTGCTGCGCCGCACGTCCGGGGCGGAACTGGTCGATCTCGACGAGTTCACCGCCGCCGCGCCCGACCCGCTGGCCGCCGCCGAGGCGCAGCTGCTCACCCACCTCGCCGACGCCCACCCCGACGCCGTCGAGCGGCTCACCCGGCTCGTGGAACCCGACAGCCTGCACGGCGCCGTCCGGGTCCGCCCCCTCGCCGTCGACCGGCACGGCCTCACCCTGCGCATCGAACGCGCCCGCGCCCACGGCGACGTACGCCTGCCCTTCCACGCTCCCGCCGACACCGTCGCCCAGCTCACCGAGCGGGTGCATGTGCTGCTCGGGCAGGCCGCTGCCGCCGCCTGCCCCCGCGCCCTACAGCGGCAGCGCGCAGACCGCGACCGGTGACGCGAACGGCCGCCCCGCGAGCCGCAGTCCGCCGCTCGACGCGTCCACCCGGAACACGCTCACCGTCGACGACCGCTGGTTCGCCGTGAACAGCAGCCGCCCGTCCGGCGACAGGGCGAGATGCCGCGGGAAGTCCCCGTCCACCGGCACCGTGTCCAGCAGCCTGAGCCGGGCCCCCGCCTCCTCCACGGCGTAGCGGGTCACGCTGTTGTGGCCGCGGTTGGCGAGATAGGCGAAGGCGCCGTCCGCCGTGACCGCGAACTGCGCCGGATAGCTCGTGCCCGCTCCCGTCCCCGTGGGCTGCGGATCGCCCACGGTCAGCCGCCCGTTCGCCCCGTCCCAGGCGCAGACGGCCACGGTGTTGTCGGTCTCGTTGGCCAGATAGGCGTACGCGCCGCCGGGATGGAACGTCAGATGACGCGGCCCGGCTCCGGCCCTGGTGCGCGCCCGGCCGGTCTCCTCCAGGGTGCCCCCGCGCGGATCGAGGCGGTAGCTGTAGACCGTGTCCGTGCCGAGGTCCACGGCCAGGACCGTCGACGGGTCGGGCCCGGTCACGAACTGGTGCGCGTGCGGGCCCTGCTGCCCGGGGCCGGGCGCGGGACGGGAGTGCGTGACGACGTCCGTACGCTCACCGATCGCACCCGAGGCCTCGATCGGATGCACGGCCACACTGCCCGACGCGTAGTTCGCGCTCAGCAGCCAGCGCCCGTCCGGATGCACCGACACCTGGCAGGGCCCCGCCCCACCCGTGCCGCGGCTGCCCAGCACCTTGCGGTCGGCGAGCCGTACGGCCGTCACGGCACCCTCCTCGCGCTCGCTGACCGCGTACAGCGTCCGCCCGTCCGGATGCACGGCGAGATACGACGGGTCGGCGACCTCCGCGAGCAGGCCGACCGGACCGACCCGGCCGGTCCTCGGGTCGTACGAGGCCAGGCCGACGCCCCGGCCGCCGCCCTCCGCAGAGGTGTACGTGCCGAGGTACAGCGGGCGGGGGCCGGACGCCCCGGACTCCCGCGACGACGGACGGGGCGAGGGCGTACGGCTCCCCGGCGAGTCGGCCGGGGGCGGGCTCGCGGACGGTGCGCTCCCCGGCGGCGACCCGGTTCCGCATGCGGTCAGCGGCAGGGCCGCCGCGGCGGCCGCCACGAAACGCCGCCTGCTCCAGCTCCCGGCCCTGCCGCTGCCCATGCCCGCACCTCGCCCGTCTCAGAAGGTGACAGCCACCTTGGCCTGCCGGGGGCCCCGGGGCAAAACCGGGTCCGTCACCAGTCGCCGTCCCGCACCGGCTGCCCGGGGGCGTCGCCCAATTGCTTCACCTGGTGCGGGGCGGGCGGCTGCCAGGGTTCGTGGTCCTCGCCCAGCCAGTCCCCGACCGGCTTGACGGCGGCGAGGGTGTCGGTGGGCGCCAGGTCGTCGGCCTCGTCGTCGTAGTAGTCGAACCAGGGCAGCCCCGCGCGCGTGTAGGCGGCCCGGTCCACGGGGGAGGGCGGCGGCTGCTCGCCGGTGATGCGGCGCCACTCCGGAGGCGTGACCAGATGCACGAAGACCCGGCCCGAGGCCTCGGCGTCCCAGTCCGTCGCCGGACGGTCGTCCCGGTAGACCTCCTGCCGCATCGACCCGCCCACGCCGAGGCCCATCGCCGTGCTCCGCGGCCGGGCCCCCGCGGGGGCGGGCGCCGCGCCCGGGGCGGGCGGCGGGGCGAAACCGGCGGCGCCGTACGCGGGCGGGGCGAGCGGAGGCCGCTGCGCGAGGAGCCGCTGCTGTTCCCGCCAGGCGGCCGCCGCCTCCTCGGTCAGCGGGAACGACCGCAGCTGCACCCCGCCCCACGACTCCTCGCCGGTGACCTGCCCCTCCACGGTCGCCCCCAGCCCCAGCGGTACGGCGACGAACTGGCGGACCGTGCCCTTGCCGGAGTTGATGCCGTCCAGCCAGGGCTGGCGCGGCAGCACGAGGTAGTTCTGCGGGTCCCGCCGCAGCCGGTCGCTCCACGGCTTGCCGGAGACCGCGCAGACCTTGCCCACCCCGACCTGGAGCGCGGCCGGCCCGGTGGTCCCGGCGAAGCTCAGCCACATCGCCTCGCGCAGATACACCGGCAGCATCACACCGCCGCGCGCGAGCCACTCGGCGGGCGCGGTGTCCGGGTAGTCGGTGACACGGCGCAGCGGGAACTCGCCGATCCCCGGGGGCAACGGATGCGTGCCCTTCTCGGGCAGCCGCAGGGTACGGAAGAACCGCACCGCCACTCCGCCCGGCAGTCGCAGCGTGTTCCCGTCGATCCGCACGCTCATGTACGCCCCCTCCTGTGCCGGAACCCCGGCTCGCGAGCCCGGTCCGCGGCCCGGACCGCCAGCCCGGTTCGTTGGCCCGGTCCGTCCGCGCGACGGCCGGGCACGTTCCTCAGGAAGAACGCCTGCCGCCCGTCGCCCGGTTCCGCCGCAGCCTGCCCAGCCACTTCCGCCGCAGCAGCCGCCTGCGCTCGCGCAGCGAGGCCAGCCAGGGCATCCGCTCCCGCTGCTCGGTCGCGCAGCGGTCGAGTTCCTCCAGCAGCCGGCGCGAACGGTGCTCGGTGTCCATCTCGTCGAGGATGCGGTTGACCTCGGTCAGCACGGCCCCGCGCAGCTGCCACTGCTCGGCGTCCTCGCGCACGTCCTCCAGCAGCAGCGCCGCCAGCTTGTCGCGGGTGGTGCCGGCCTGGCGCAGTTCGGCGGTGAGCCGGGCCTCGGCGGACTCGGCGCTCACGCTCACATGGGTGGTGACCAGCACCGCGAAGCTGACCACCGCGTCGGCGATCTCGGACAGCAGCTGCTCCAGGACGGCTCCGGTCTCCTCCCGGAACAGCGGCTCGGGCTCGCGCTCCTTGGCGAGGTCGGTGAGCGTGCGGGCCAGCACCCGCAGCACGACCGTGCAGATTTCCAGTGTGTCCAACCCGGTGCGCAGCACGATGCGGTACAGCAGTCCCTCGCGCACGCGCGGGTTCAGCCGCAGGCTGTCCTCGGCCTGCCGCAGGGCCGCGTCCACCCCGACGATGTCGTGGTCCAGCCGCCGCGCCTCGTGCAGCCGGGCCGCCGCGCGGGCGTGCGGGGTGCGGCCGGAGGCCTCCTCGCCGATGCGCAGCATCAGCTGCCGCACACGGCGGGCCAGGTCCTCGATGGACTCGCCCGCCTCGCCCACCCACACCGGTGGCGGCAGCAGCACGTTGACGGCCATCCCCACCACCGCGCCGATCAGGGTCTCCAGGACCCGCGCCCAGGCGGTGTCCCCGACCGCGGTGACGCCCAGCACCAGCATGGCGCTGATCGCCACCTCCGGGACGTACTCGTCGACCCGCACCAGATGGCCCACGGCCAGCGAGGCCACGATCAGCAGCGCCAGGCTCCACCAGGTCAGCCCCACCAGGAGGCTGAACGCGATGGCCACCAGCACGCCCGCGACCACGGAGTTCACCCGGCGGATGCCGTTGGTGAGGGTGGCGTAGAGGGTGACCTGGACGACCAGGAGCGCGGTGAGGGGCGCGGTGAGCGGGGGCGCGTCCTCGGGGCTCAGATGCAGGGCGATGACGTAGGCGATCGTGGCCGCGGCGGTCGACCGCACCGCCTGCACGACCAAGGGTTCATTGTGCCGCCTCGCCATGCGCACGAGGGGCTCGGGCAACTCACGTACCACGCGCATCCTTGTGGCTGTTCCCCGTCGGGCCGCCTCATGAACGCCCCTCAGGTGTACAGCTTGTCCAAGAAAGCGGAGAGATGTCCGGCGGTACGGGCGATCTGCTCCTCCACCGTCAGGCTCTCCTGGAAGCGGCCGCCGGGCTGGGACGCCTTCTTGCCCCGGACGTACAGCGAGCACGCGAGATCGGTGCACATGTACAGCCCGACCGAGTTGCCCTCGCGGCCCGCCGTGCCCGCCTTGCGCGCGGTCATCAGGGACACGCCGCCGCCCGGGTGGGTGGTCAGGCACAGCGAGCACATGCTGCGGTGCAGGAATCCGTGCCGGGAGGGCGGGTAGCGCAGCGCGACGCCGGCCGGTCGTCCCTCGCGCTCGGTCACCAGATAGCTCCGGTCCGGCGCCCCCGGGTCCCGCCAGCCGAGGAAGTCCAGGTCGTCCCAGGGGCGCTCGTCGAGGTCGCGCGGCACCGCGAGTCGCTTCGCCTCGCCCTTGGAGCAGTTGACGAACGAGTCGCGGATGTCGTGCTCGGTGAGTGCCCTCATGGTGGCCGCCTCCAGAAACCTAAAGCTTTTAGGAACACTCCTAGGGTAGGCAGCCGGAGTGGCCTGGTCCAACCGAATTCGCCGTGGTCCCCCCGGTCCGGGTCCGGGCCGTCCGTGCGAGCCCCGCCCGCCGGTGCGCGATACCCTCGCCCGGTTCGTGGCGCCCATGGGTGCGCGGACGGCGCGAGCCGGCGTCCCGGGGTTCGGAGCGCGCTTCGCTCAGTACGTGAATTAAGGGCCGGTGGATATCGCGTCCAGCCCGGTCACAGAGGTATGTTGCAGGTCGGGCAGGGGGCGAAGGGAGCCACATGGCGGGGCGGAACGGGCGTACGGTACGCGATCTGAGGCGGGCCAACCGCACGGCCGTACTGCAACGGCTCTACTTCGACGGACCGCTCAGCCGCTTCGAGCTCGGCCCGGCCACCGGACTGAGCTCCGGCTCGGTGAGCAACGTCGTCGCCGACCTGGTGGCCGACGGACTGGTCGAGGAGGCCGGCAGCGTCGACTCCGACGGCGGCCGCCCGCGAACCCTGCTGCGCGTGGCCCCCGGCAGCGGCCACATGATCGGCGTGGACGTCGGCGAGACCCGGGTGCGCGTCGAGCTGTTCGACCTCACCCTCACCGAACTGGCCCGCACCGAGCGCCCGCTGGTTCCCCAGCACTACGACGCCGCCGTGGTCGCCGGGCACATCCGCGACGGCATCGACGAGGTCCTCACCGCCGCCGGCATCGCCGCCGACAGGCTCCTCGGCGTCGGCATCGGCGTCCCCGGCATCGTCGAGCACACGTCCGCGCGGGGCGCCGTCGTGCACGGCCAGACCATCGGCTGGAACGCCGTCCCCCTGGAGGCGCTGCTGCGCGAGGGCCGGCGCCTGCCCGACCCCGTCCCGTTCTTCATCGACAACGGCGCCCGCACCCTCGGCCAGGCCGAGATGTGGTTCGGCGGCGGCCGCGGCGCCCGCAACGCCGTCGTGGTCCTCTTCGGCTCGGGCGTCGGTGCCTGCATCGTCACCCCCGAGGTGGAGCACGGCCGGGCCGTCGAATGGGGGCATCTGACGGTGCGGGTCCGCGGCCGCCGCTGCCGCTGCGGCGCGCTCGGCTGCCTGGAGGCCTACGCCGGCGCCGAGTCGCTCCTCGAACGCTGGCGCGAGGCGGGCGGGCAGCCGCCCGAGGGCACCGACGAGGAGACCGCCCTCACCGCCATGCTCGCCGTCGGCTACCCCGAGGCCGGCGCCGAGCCCGACCCGGTCGCCCTCGCCGTGCTGGAGGAGACCGCCGAGTACCTCGGCGCCGGACTGTCCGACCTGATCAACCTCTTCCAGCCCGAGCGCATCCTCATCGGCGGCTGGGCGGGCCTCCAGCTCGGCCCGCACATCCTGCCCGCGGTACGCCGGCACGCCGTCTCCTACGCCCTGCGCCACCCGGCCGAGAAGGTCACCGTCGACCTCGGCCGCCTCGGCCCGGACGCGGTCACCGTCGGCGCCGCGATCCTGCCCCTGGCCGACTTCTTCGCCCGTGGCGGCCGCCGCCAGGAGCCCACCCCCGAGGAGCCCGCACCGGCCTGGCGCGCGGCCCTGGAGGAGCGCGCCCTGCACTAGGGCCCTTCTGACGGATCTCCGCGGCGTCGCGACGCCCGGCACGCACTCTCCCCTGCCCCAAGGGCGCGGGAGCTGCCCCCAGCCGCACGGCGCGAAGGGACAGGTGGCGGCTTCGCCACATGACCCTCCGCACCGCACACCGATCGCCCGCACCGGACGCCGCTCCTTCTCCCACGGAGATCCAGCAGAAGGGCCCTTGAGCCGCCCCGGAGTTTCGCCCGGCGCGCGTCGCGGTACCCGCGAGAACGTGTCGGGGAACACACACTCCGGGCGCACTCCGGGCGAAAGGAGCAGGTCATGGACGATCACCGGGACCAGACGCCGGGCGGCGACGGCACGCCCACGCCCCGGGACATGCCGGACCAGGAGGCAGGGCACCGGGACCGCTGGGACGCTCCCGCCGATCCCGACGACCCGGGCGCCGACGAGGACGTGCCCGACACGGACGAGGCCGGCACGGGCCGCCGCGGCGGCGCGCACAGCGCGGGCACCCACCCGGACCAGCCGGTCCCCGACGAGCCGTCGGGGTAGCGGCCGCCGGTCCCGGGACCAGCGGCCCGGCCGGGCCCTCACCCCACCTTGCGCCCCCGCAACGGCTCCGTGTCCGCCCCCGCCCCCTGCCGCAGCCCCTCGAGGAACTCCTCGACCGCCTCGGTGGCCGAGCGACTCGGCTCCCAGCCCAGCTCGGTACGCGCGCGCGTGCAGTCCATCAGCGGCAGCCGCAGCACCGCGTCGAACAGATGCGGCGAGGCGGGCAGCAGCCGGATGCCCCAGGCCGCCGCCATCGCCGTGCGTACGGCCGTCGGCGACATCCGCACCGTGCGGGTGCCGGTCATCTCGCCCAGCAGTGCCGCGTCCACGGCCGGCTCCGCCGCCAGGTTGAACGCCCCGCGCACATCGAGGTGCACCGCCAGCCGGTAGGCCTCGGCCGCGTCGTCGGTGTGCAGCGCCTGGACCCGCAGCCCGGGGATGTCGGGCAGGAACGGCAGCAGACCCGGGCGGGCCAGCGGCCCCGGCAGCAGCCGCCCGCCGAAGATGCGCCGCTGCTCGCTCGCCGCCTCCCGCTTGAACAGGAAGGCCGGCCGCATCCGCACGACCCGCACCTCGGGACGCTCCCGCTCGAACGCGTCCAGCGCCCGCTCCAGATACGCCTTCTCCCGGCAGTACGCGGCGCCCGGCCACCCGTGCGTCGGCCACGACTCGTCGACCACGAGGTTCTCCGCCCCCGGCGAGTACGCGCCGACCGACGAGGCGTGCACCAGCACCGGCACCCGCGCCGCCGCCACCGCGTCGAACACCCGGATCGACCCCAGGACGTTGGTCCGCCAGGTGGCCGCCGGGTCGTGCGTCGGCTGGAACGCCCAGGCCAGATGGATCACCGCGGAGGCGCCCGCGAACTCCCCGGCCAGATCCGCCCCCTCGTCCGCGACGTCCACCGCCGACCACTCGGTCTTCGCGGGCGACCAGGCGGGACGCCGCCGGGCGAGCCCGCGGACCGACCCGACGCGCGGATCCTCCGAGAGCAGTCGCACCACGCTCGTACCGGCGTTTCCGGTCGCTCCGGTGACGACGATCCTGCCGCCCGCTGTGCCGCTCACTGTCGGCTCCTCTCGGCCGTTCACTCTGGACAGGCCGACCGAGTACCCGGCGGCGGCGCCGTGAACGCGCCAGTGGGTAGGGTGCGTGGCGTGGCACGGAACTTGGGAGCACGGGTGAGGACGTCGGTGGCCGCGCCGGCCCGGACGAGGCGCCCGGCGCGGGTGGTGACCCGATGACCGGCTTCGACGCGATCGACGCCCTGCTGGCCAACGCCCGCCAGGAGGTACCGCTGCCCCCGGCCGGTGAACGCCGTCCGCTGCGCGAGGGCCTGAACGTCTCCCGCGCCCAGCTGGCCGAGGCCCTCGGCGTCAGCCCGTCCACGGTCGCCGGCTGGGAGACGGGACGTGACCCGGGCGGGGAGGTGCGCGAGAAGTACGCGTACTTCCTGGAGGGGGCCCGTACGAAACTCGCGGAGCGGTCCCGCGCGGCCACGGCGGCGCCGACGGCCGAGGACACCGGCGAGTCCGACGCCGACGCCGACCCGTCCGAGGCCGGGCCGGCCGGGCGAGGCCGGGCGCCCGCGACGCCCCGGGACGCCGGGGGCCCGGACGACGGCGACGACGACGTGGAGGCTCTCTCCACCCCCCGCCCCTGTGTGCTGTGCGGCGCCCCCGCCCGCCACCAGGTCGCCGGGTTCCCGCAGCACCTCGACCCCGCCGACTGCGGTACGGCCCCGGCGCCGCCCCAGCCCGCCCAGGAGCAGGCACCCGCCGCACCGGCCGCCCCGAAGCCGGACCCCGTCGCCCCGCGGCACCCCCGGGCGTCCGGCCGGGCGCAGCCGAAGTCCGTCCGGCTCGTGCCGGTCGGCCGCCGGATGCGCACCGCGGCAAACGACGGGCCCGACCTCGTGGGCGAGGCCGTGACCGCGGCACTGGCCAAGCACGGCGGCGACCTGGAGGCGGCGACGGCGGCCCTGGTCAAGCGGGCCATCCCGGACGCGATGGCGCTGCTGGACGAGACCCGCAAGGGCGGCCGCTACGACGTGGTGGCCCACCCCTGGATCCCGGAGATCCTGCGCAAGCAGACCACGCGCGGCGCGGACCAGATCTGGGAGGCCCGCCCCAAGTGGGCCCGCCCGGCGCTCCCGCCCGGGGCGCACGAGGTGACGGCGCTCGACGTCAACGGCGCCTATCTGTCGGCGCTGAAGACACATCTGCCGATCGGCCAGCTGGAGCACTCCACCGGCTTCGAGCACGACCGCCGCCGGGCGGGCGTCCACCTGATCACGCCGCCCGCCTGGGACCACGGCGAGGATCTGCCGAACCCCATCGGCAACCGTGACGAGCCGGGCCCGCTGTGGGTCACCGAGCCCACCCTGAGGCTGTTGCTGCGGTTGTCCGGGCCGAAGTACGGGCTGTGCGACCCGCCGGAGATCCACGAGTCGTTCACCTCGGGCGCCACCGAGAACCTCCTGGAGAAGTTCCGGGTCGCCCTGAAGGACGCCCGTGACAGGGCCATCGCCGAGGGCGACGAGGTGACGCTGGAGTACGTCAAGGCGATGTACTCGAAGTTCGTCTCGACCATGGGCGAGTCCCACTACAACCGGGAGCTGTACCGCCCGGACTGGATGCACATCGTCCGTTCCCAGGCCTTCGCCAACCTCTGGATGAAGGCCTACAAGGCGCACGAGGAGGGCCTGCTCGTGGTCCGCGCGATGGGCACCGACGAGCTGCACCTGGTCGGCGACTGGCGGCGGGTCTTCCCGGAGGGCCGGGGGGTGTCCGAGGTGAAGATCAAGGACGTCTACACCGTCGGCGAGGACGTCGATCCCGCGGCGGCGGGCGATCCGGAGAGCTGACCGACGGCTCCGGCCGCCAGGGGCATGGAAGAGCGGATGGTAAAGAGCCCCGGCCGCGACGGGGGAATCACGGCCGGGGCGGCTCTGTCGTGGGCACGGACGGCGGTCGCCTCTCGGCGAGGGCTCCACAGGGCTTCAGCCGAACGATCTTCCCTGCGGGCTGTGAAGGTGAGGCCCGGGGACACTGTCCCGCCCGCACCCACGGTCAGTTCAACGGGCAACCACCCCGGAGTGTTCCGCCGAATGTCACCGTTTGGCGTGAGGTGCGTCACCTCGTGTCCATGTGAGAAGTCTATCCGCTGACCAGGTGGTGACCACCCGCTCGGCGGGAACCCCGCACTCCGCGGCCCGCGCGCAGCCGAAGATCTGCCAGTCCAGCTGGCCCGGCGCGTGCGCGTCGGTGTCGACCGAGAACAGCGTGCCCGCCGCCACGGCCCGGCGCAGCAGCCGGCGCGGCGGGTCCAGCCGCTCGGGCCTGCTGTTGATCTCCACGGCCGTGCCGGACTCGGCGCAGGCGGCGAACACCTCGTCCGCGTCGAAATGCGACTCCGGGCGGCCCCGCTCGGTGATCAGCCGCCCGGTGCAGTGCCCGAGGACGTCCGCGTGCGGATTCCGTACGGCCCGCACCATGCGGCGGGTCATCGCGCGGGCGTCCATGCGCAGCTTGGAGTGCACCGAGACGACGACCACGCCGAGCCGGGCCAGCAGCTCCGGGTCCTGGTCGAGGGAGCCGTCGTCGAGGATGTCGCACTCGATGCCGGTGAGCAGCCGGAAGGGCGCCCAGGTCTCGTTCAGCGCGGCCACCGTGTCCAGTTGCTCGCGCAGCCGCTCGGCGGACAGGCCGCGGGCCACCGCGAGCCGGGGCGAGTGGTCGGTGAGCACGGCCCACTCGTGGCCGAGCGCGGCCGCGGCCCGGCCCATCTCCTCGATCGGGCTGCCGCCGTCCGACCAGTCGGAGTGCAGATGGCAGTCCCCGCGCAGGAGGGCCCGCAGTTCCTCGCCGCCCTCGCCGGGTGCCGCGGGGGCGACCTCCGACTCCAGCTTCGTCAGGTACTCGGGCACCTGTCCGGCCAGTGCCTCCCGTACCACCTGGGCGGTCTTGGGGCCGATGCCCTTGAGCGACTCCAGGGTGCCCGCCTCGGTCCGCCGCCGGACCTCCGGCGGACCCAGCTCGCGCAGGGTCCGCGTGGCGGTGCGGAAGGCGCGGGCCCGGTAGGCGGGCGCGAGCGAGCGCTCCAGCAGCAGGGCGATCTGCTCCAGTGCCTGGACGGGTTCCATGTCCACCTCCCCCTCCAGGGTTGCCCGCCGCCCGGCACCCCGCACGATGGGCCGCCGGAACGCGGCGTCCGCGGCACCGGACCGCCGTCGACCCCGGCTCCGCCGGAGCGTGGCGTCCGCGGCACGGACCGCCGTTGATCCGGGCTCCGCCGACGCGCTGATCCCGGCTCCGTCGGAGCGTCGGTCCCGGCCCTCGCACACCCGATCCAGTCATACCCGCCGATTCCGCTCTACGCTCTATGGCATGACCGAAATCGCGAGCCCGCACATCTCCCGTCCGCGGATCATGGTGCTCGGCGTACAGCCGGGTACCCCTCCGTTCCGGATCGTGGAGATCGACGGAGAGGTCGTCGGTGAGGCGAAGGCCGTCACCGACGTGCTGCAGGCGGCCGCCGCCTTCGGCATCACGGTCCACGACCTGGACGACCCGGACGTGGTCCGCTGGGTGGGCGGCGACAAGTTCACCTGGAGGCTCCACTAGGGCGGGCGTCCCCGGACGCCTTGGCGGCGGAGCCCGGCCGCGGGTCCGGTGTCCGGTGCCGTCGCGCGTGCACGGCCCGGCCCAGCCGGCGCCCGAGCAGCACATGGCCGAGCAGCGCGCCCGCGGTGTTCAGCAGGACGTCGTCGATGTCGAAGACCCGCCCGGTGACCAGGGCGCCCTGCGTCAGCTCGACCAGCAGCATGACCGTCGCGGTGAGCAGGAGCACACGCAGCATCCGGTGCCGGCGGGGCTCGAGCACCGGCACGAGGATCCCGAACGGGACCCCGAGCAGCAGGTTCCCGCCGATCTGCCGGACCGCGTCCACCGGGTCCGGGCCGTCGAGGTAGGCACGCACTGAACTGCCCGGCCGGACGTTGGCGTGGGTCAGCGCCTCCGAGGCGGGTGAGGGGTCCAGCGTGAGCCGGGCCAGGACCACCGCGAAGGCCACCATGCAGGCGAAGGCGAGCAGCATGGCCAGCAGCCGGACCGGGAGCGGCAGGCCCGCACGGGCGGCGGGGCGGGGACGGGCCCGAGAGCGTGCGGGCGGCAGGACACGGACCATGGATTCCTCCACTCTCGACTGCGGTGCGGTGCGGGGCTGTTGTGCGCCGGGCCGTCCGGCGGGTCAGCTTCCGGCCTTCGATGTGCCGTACGTGACGCGGACCTCGGTGAAGCCGAGCGAGCGCAGCAGGCCCGAGAGCATGTCGGTGGTGTTCCGCTCGGCCCGCGTGGTCAGTTCGCTCTCCTTCGCCGCGTCCGCGATGTGCCGTACGGCGAGCTGCTGCACGGCCTGTTCGCCGTTGGGGTTGTCGGAGAACAGATCGCCCAGCCGGTCCAGCAGGCCCCGCTGCTTGGAGACCGCGTAGGAGCGGTCGGGGTCGAGCGCGGGCGTGCCGAGGGCGGCGTGGGGCAGCCGCAGGGTGGCCGAGGTGCGGTCCTCGTTCACCGTGATGTCGTCCTCGCCGACCATGCCGAGGTCGACGTACGCGTCGACGCTGCCCGCCCCCACGTACAGGGTGCGGGTGCCGCGGACCGCGTCGGGCAGGTACTTCGCGTCCTTCTCCAGGTCGACCACCACCTGGAAGGAGCCGGAGGCGGCGTCGTAACGGCTGATGTCCTTGATCGACTCCAGCAGGGCGGGACCGGAGCGGTCGCGGGTCTCGGTGCCGAAGACGTCCTTCAGGCCGGGCAGCGCGCTCAGGGCGAGCCCGGCGGCCAGCAGCATCAGTACCAGGAGCACGGCGGCGGCCGCCCAGACCCCGCCGGACAGGCGGCGGGGCAGGCGTGCGCGAGTCGTCGTCACGGGGTCCTCCTTCTTCCGGTGCAGTCCGTCTGCCCGTCAACGGGCTTTCCAGACCGACCAGTTGAAGCAGAAAGGAGGCGTGCTCCGTGCGCCCCCGCGGGCGCCGCCGGCACGGCCGCACCGGGGGCGGGGCCTCGGTCGGGGCCACGGGCTCAAGTGGCGTGCACGGCAAGGCTGTAGGAGGTCTCACACCGGTCGCGCGGTACGGCTCACCATGAACCCGTCGCGGTCTCGGGCTGTTCCAGGACCGTGTCCAGGGTCGCCTTCGGCGGCAGCAGCAGGCTCATCCCCGTGACCCGCAGGACGCGCAGGGTCAGCGGATGCGTGCAGACCAGATGCACCTGCCCGCCGCCCTCCAGTACGCGGGATCTCGCACGGGCGAGCAGCCGCAGCCCGGAGCAGTCGAAGAACTCCACCCGCCCGAGGTCGAGTACGACCCGTGCGCCGGGCCGCGCCGTGGCGGCGTCCAGATGCGGCAGGATCTCCGCCGCCGCGGCGATGTCGATCTCGCCGCGGAACTCCAGGACCGTGTGTCCGCGGTCCGACCGGAGGCGAAGATGCCGGGTGAGCGGCGGGGGATCGTGCTGCACGACGACTTCGCCTCCAACGCGGACCGGGCCCAATTCCGTTCTCTGTTCTGCAAGTTACCCTCGAACGCTCGATCTGCAGCATGTTCGGTTGACATATGTCGTCGAATCGCGACCGAGATCGTCCCCGACGTCCGTCCGTGGTGCGGCGTCCGTGCGGCCGTGACGGGAACGTGATCGAACGGTTCGGGCCGCTGCCACGTCGTAGGAGGGACACGACGGCGTCGGACAGAGGGGAGCGCCATGCGCCGGGGGATTCTGATGGCGGGTGCGGCACTCGCGGCCACGGTGACGGTGACGGGCTGCAACGATGCCGGGGGCGAGGACCTGGTGATCACCGGCACCGCACCGGCCACGCCCTACCGCGGCCCGCTGCACGTACCGGCGCAGGGCGTGGACGAGGACGAGCACGGACCCGAGGCGGCCCGGATCCGGTCGGGGGCGGCCGGGCGCGCCCTGGAGTGCACGGGGGAGATCTACTCCGGAGACGGCGGGGGTTCGTGGAGCGAGGGCGACGGCGGGGAGACACCGGAGCAGGGCCTGGAGACGTTCTTCGACATCGAACAGCCGGACCTTCCGCGCACCGGCTACCGCGTGGAGCGCGAGGAGCGGGACCGGGTGCTGTTCTCCCTGGACGTCGACGGCCGCACCAAGGTCGCCGTCGTGGTCGCCGAGGACCGCGCGGGCGCCCCCGGCTGGGGCCCCGAGGCCAGCGCGTCCTGCGACCCCTCGGAACTGCCCGACAGCTTCGTGGCCGACCAGCCCTACGACCTGTGGACCGACGCGACCGGCGACCGGCTGCCCTACACGCGCGTCCACAGCTACCGCGGCGCGGAGCACTGCGACTGGCAGGACGCCGACTTCATCGCCCTCGGCGACGCCTCCTACGGCCGCGACCCGGAGGGCGTGCTGCCCGAGGGCGCGCTGACCTCCGAGTACGACGGCGACGCCCGGCTGCCCGAGGGCGCCCGCGACACCGGGTACCGCCAGGGGGACCGCGCCCTGTGGCGCGCGCCGGACGACCCGTCCCGCGTCTACGTCCGTGACGGCGGCCGGGTCCAGGCCTGGCCGCGCGTCAAGGACGACTTCGGCTGCAAGTGACGGACCAGGCGGTCCCCGGCCCGTCCGGGCCTCAGGCCCGCCCCTCCTTGTCGGCGGCGGGCCAGGTGCCCGTAGAGCGTTCGATGGCCTTCGCGCCGCCGCGGTCCACGGCGCTGCGGACCGCGGCGAAGATGGCGCCCTGGAGCGCGGCCGCGAAGAGGATCTCGCCCCAGCCGCGGTCGCGGTCGAGCGCGTCGGGGGCGTCGTCCTCGTGCCGCAGCGCTCGCCAGGTCCGGCGGAAGGCCAGGCCGGACAGGGCACCGCCCGCCCAGCCGAGGGCGAAGCCGATCGGCTTGTACACGAGCGGCAGCTTCTGCTTCTTCTTCCTGGCCACGGAGGACTCCTTCGGAATGGTCGGGAAAGGGGATGGTGGGGCAGCCGGGCGGCCGGCGATCCGGCTCAGGGCCGGCCGGCGGCCGGCACCGCCTCCGCGGACGGGACCGGGCCGGGCGGTGTGCCGTCGCCGAAGGGGCGTCCTCCCAGGATCTCGCGGTGGTGCGGGGCCGACCAGCCGGAGCTGTCCGGGCCGAGGGGGACGACCTGGGTCGGGTTGATGCCGGTGTGGACCTGGTAGTAGTGGCGTTTGATGTGGTCGAAGTCGACGGTGTCGCCGAAACCGGGGGTCTGGAAGAGGTCGCGGGCGTACGCCCACAGCACCGGGTTCTCCGTCAGCTTCCAGCGGTTGCACTTGAAGTGGCCGTGGTAGGCGGCGTCGAACCGGACCAGGGTGGTGAACAGCCGGATGTCGGCCTCGGTGAGGGTGCCGCCCACGAGGTAGCGCTGCCCCTCCAGCCGTGCCGCGAGCAGTTCGAGGCGCCGGAAGACACCGGCGCACGCCGCCTCGTACTTCTCCTGCTCGGTGGCGAAACCGGCCTTGTACACACCGTTGTTGACGTCCTCGTAGACGCCCGCCATCACCTCGTCGATCTCCTCCCGTCGCCGCTCGGGATACAGGTCGGGGGCGCCGTCCCGGTGCAGGGCCGTCCACTCCGTGGCGAGGTCCAGGGTGATGCGCTGGAAGTCGTTGGTCACCAGCCGCCCGCTGGGCACGTCCACGATCGCCGGAACACTCACCCCGCCCGGGTGGCCGGGCTCCCGCCGGTCGTACGCCTCGCTCAGATAGCGGATGCCGAGCACCGGATCACGGCCGTCCGGGTCCAGGGTGAAACGCCAGCTGCGGTCGTCCTGGAGCGGATCGGCGACCGCCAGCGACAGCGCGTGCTCCAGGCCCAGCAGCCGCCGCGAGATCAGGGCGCGGCTCGCCCACGGGCACGCACGGCTCACCACCAGCCGGTACCGCCCGGCCTCCACCGGCCAGCCGTCCCGGCCGTCCGCCGTGATCCGGTCCGTGAAATGGCTCCTCGACCGCTGGAACGGCTTCCTGCCGTACCCGCTGTTGCCGCTGTCGTTCATGCCGGCCAACCTCCCCACCGCGCGGCTTCCACGTCCGGGTACCCCGATTCCGGCGACGGAACGGATCTTCCTCGAAGCGACCGAGGCGTGACCGGCCGGGGGCCGGCAGGCCCGGGAGGCACGGGGAAGCCCCGCCGCGACGGGGGAGCGCGGCGGGGCCTGAAGGTCGTCTGCCCGGGTCGCGCGTGTTCATGCGCCCGGGGTGCCGGATTTCCGCGAGGTCGGCGCGATCCCAGCGGTGATCCGGCGTGATCAGTGGTGTCCGGCGACCGGTTCCAGCACGAAGACGGGGATCTCGCGGTCCGTCTTCAGCTGGTAGGAGGCGTACGGCGGGAACGCCGCGACCGCGCGCTCCCACCACTCGGCCTTCTCCGAGCCGAACACCTCGCGGGCCTTCATGTCCTGCTGGACGGGACCGTCCCGGAGCACGACGCGGGGGTCGGCCTTGACGTTGAAGTACCAGACGGGGTGTTTGGGCGCGCCGCCGAGGGAGGCGACGGCGGCGTAACGGCCCTCGTGCTCGACCCGCATGAGCGGCGTCTTGCGGATCCTGCCGCTGCGGGCGCCGAGGCTGGTGAGGAGGACGACCGGGCGCCGGGTGCCCCGCAGGGTCGTGCCCTCGGTGCCGCCCGAACTCTCGTACAACTCCACCTGATCGCGGACCCACTTGGTCGGGCTGGGCTCGTACTCGCCCTCGAGAGGCATGGCAACTCCGTCCGGTCGTCGCGTGCGAGTGTCCTGCCGCGAGTGGCCTGCCGCGCCGCACTCGCACCGTGCTGCAACAGCGGCACGCGCCGGATTCATCCCGAGCGCCGTGCCGCGACAGCGGCCCGTGCGCGTTTCGTCCCGCCGAGCGCGCCCGTCCCGGCAGCCGGATCCGGCCACCGCCGTAGGCCCGCGGGGCGTGGCCGGGCGGCGTGAATGCCCCACGCCTGATCGCGCCCGAACGGCCCGTCGGGCACAGTCGTGATCACCGCGTGCGAGACCTGCCCAAGGAGAGCGAACGCCCATGAGCGCCACCCCCGGCCCGACGACCCGCTCCGTCGTCGAGGAACTGCTGCGCCGCATCGGCCAGGGCGACCCGGACCGTATCGCCGAGCTGTACGCCGACCGCGTGGACTGGCGCCTGAACTGGCCCGAGGACGAGCACGGCCGGGCCACGACGCCCTGGATCAGGCCCCGTTCGACGCGCACCGACGCGGGCGCACACTACCGGGAGCTGACCGAGCACCATGTCGCGGAGCGGGCGGCCACACGCGTCGAGCGCATCCTCGTGGACGGCGCCGACGCGGTGGTCGTGGGCGAGATCAGGCAGACCGCCAAGGCCACGGGACGTTCCTATCGCGCCAGATTCGCCCTGCACCTGACCGTCGAGAACGGCCTGGTCGTACGCCATCACGTCTACGAGGACTCCCTCGCCGTGCTGCGGGCCTTCGCCGTCACCGGCGCCGAGTAGACGGCGGGCTCATTCCGGCGCGAGCACCATCCGGACCGCCAGCGCCGTCATCACCGCGCTCGACACCAGTGCCGTGATCAGCCGCCCCCGGGGTCCGGTCAGGGCCCGGCCGAGCAGGGCGCCGCCGCCCGCGAGCAGGAGCTGCCAGCTCGCGGACGCGGCGAAGGCGGCGAGCACGAAGGCGGTGCGCTCCACGGTCCCCGTCCCCCCGGTGCCGCCCGCGCCCAGCACCAGGGCTGCGAAGTAGATCACCGTGGTGGGGTTGAGCAGGGTGACGCCCAGGAGTCCCAGGTACGCCCGCCCCGGGCTCGGCGGGGGTGGCTCGGAACGGGTCGCCGCGCGGTGGCCCCGGTGGCGGCGCAGGGCCGCGATCGCGCCCAGCGCGGCGAGGGCGAGCAGGACCAGGACCGAGAGCCAGCGCAGGGGTTCCAGGAACGGGCGCAGCAGGGCGGCCAGCGCGGAGCCGCCGAGTACGGCGGTGAACGCGTACAGGCCGTCGGCCGAGGCGACGCCGAGAGCGGCGGCGGCGCCGGTGCGCAGGGTGGTGCGGGCGGTGAGGGAGACGAGGTAGGTGCCCACCGCGCCGACCGGGATCGCGATGCCGTAGCCCGCGACGAGGCCGGCCACCAGCGCGGTGGTCATGAGCGGGGCGGGGTCGGTCCCTCCGGGTGGCCGCCCCGCTGTCGGGTCCGCGGGGTGTGGGCGGTGGCGTGCGGCGCGGGCGGCAGGTGGGGTGTGGTGGTCATGGCGGGATCCTGCGGTGCGGGGCGGGGTGGGAGCAAGGGGTTATCGCGGGTGCGGGTGCGGAATGCCGGTCCGATCGCGGCCGACCGTGCGTCGTGGCCGTTCGCGCCCGCGCGGCGGTGGCCGCACATCGAGCACAGCCCCGCGCGTCTACCCCCGCGCGTCTGAGGAACCTAGAGCGTTGCCCGTAGCAGGGCTCGCGCCGCTTCCCGGGCCTCGCGGGCCGGGGCCGGCCGGTGATGTCGGCGGTGACCATGGCGCCCTCCGCGGTCCGCGTCCCGCGGCCGAGCGCGGCGTGTCCTTCCCGCCCAAGTGACCCGTCCGGCCTGCCAGTAGGGTGCCCGGATGACCGAACAGGCCGCAGATCCCTTCCTGTACGTCGTCGTGTGCGCCGCCGGAGTCGCGTCCGGGGTAGGTGAACTCGTCGCCGCGGCACGGCACAGGGGCTGGGAGGTCGGTGTCCTCGCCACCCCCGTCGCCATGAACGGCTTCTTCGACACGGCCGCCCTGGAGAGGCTCACCGGCCGTCCCGTCCGCTCGGCCTGGCGGACACCCGGCGAGCCGCGCCCGTTCCCTGCGCCGGACGCGGTCGTCGTGGCACCGGCCACCTTCAACACCGTCAACAAGTGGGCGGCCGGCATATCCGACACCCTCGTCCTCGGCACCCTCAACGAGGCCTGCGGACTGGGCGTGCCGATCGCGGTCCTGCCGTGCGTGGCCGACGCACTGGCCGCGCATCCCGCGTACCGGGAGAGCCTGACGCGCCTGCGCGGCATGGGAGTCCGCTTCGGCGGGTCCCGGTCCGGGGAGTCCGCCGTCGGGCCCGGCTTCGGCTGGGAGCGGGCGCTGGACCTCCTCGACGCGGTGCCTTGACAGCCAGGGGGTCCTACGGCGTGATGCCCGGGACGGCGTCCTCGTCCAGCACGCCGAGTTCCGCCCAGATCGTCTTGCCGTCGGCCGTGTGCCGGCTGCCCCAGCGCTGGGTGAGCTGGGCGACGAGCAGCAGGCCCCGGCCGCCCTCGTCCCAGGTCTTGGCCCGTCGCAGATGCGGCGCGGTGTGGCTGGTGTCGGAGACCTCGCAGATGAGGGTGCCCGTGTCGTGGATCAGCCGCAGCCGGATCGGCCGGGCGCCGTAGCGGATGGCGTTGGTGACGAGTTCGCTGACCACCAGTTCTGCGGTGAACGACACCTCCTCCAGCCGCCAGGTCGCCAGCTGCTCGCCGACCTGCCTGCGGATCGGGGCGACCAGCGCGGGGTCGGCCGGGATGTCCCAGGTGGCGACGCGGCCCGCGGGCAGCCCCCGGGTGCCCGCCAGCAGCAGGGCGACGTCGTCGGCGATGCCGTCCGGCGGCAGCAGCGCGGCGAGGGCCCGGTCGCAGGTCGCGTCCAGGGACCCGGTGTGCCCGTCGAGCGCCTCGCGCAGCAGACGTCTGCCGACCTCGGCGTCCCGGTCGCGGGACCAGATCAGGCCGTTGGTGTAGAAGGCGAGCAGCGTGCCCTCGGGCAGATACAGCTCGGTGGACTCGAACGGCAGCCCGCCCACCCCGAGCGGCGGTCCCGCGGGCAGCTCCACCTCGTGCGCCGCGCCGCCGGGGTGGAGCATCACGGGCGCGGGATGCCCGGCCCGCGCCAGCGTGCACTTGCGCGACACCGGGTCGTACACCGCGTACACACAGGTGGCGCCCACCTCGCCGGGCCTGCCCGCCTCGCCGCCGCCGTCCTCCGAGAGCCGGACGACGAGATCGTCGAGATGGGTGAGCAGCTCGTCGGGGGCGAGGTCGATGTCGGCCAGCGTACGGACCGCGGTGCGCAGCCGCCCCATCGTGGCCGAGGCCTGCACCCCGTGCCCCACGACGTCGCCGACGACCATCGCCACCCGCATGCCCGACAGCGGGATGACGTCGAACCAGTCGCCGCCCACCCCGGCCCGCGCGGCCGGGAGATAGCGGGAGGCCGCGTCGACGGCGGCCGTGCGCGGCAGCCGGCGGGGGAGCAGGCTGCGCTGCAGCGCGAGGGCCGTCTCCCGCTCCCGCGAGAAGCGGCGGGCGTTGTCGATGCACACCGCCGCGCGTGCCGTGACCTCCTCGGCCAGCAGCACGTCGTCGGGGGTGAACGGGTCGGGCCGTCGGAAACGGGTGAGGACCGCGACGCCCAGCGTGGTGCCCCGGGCCTGGATGGGCACGGACATCGTGGAGTGGATGCCGTACTCCTGGACGCGTTCGCGGCGCGCCCGGGAGCGGGCCAGCCACTGGTCCAGGTTGCCGCCCGCCACCGAGGCGACGGTGGTGCGGCCCGCGACGAGCGAGTCGGCCTGCGGCGAGGAGGCCGGGTAGGTGTCGAACTCCCCGGGTTCGACGACGGCCTCGGGGCTGCCCGGGTTCACCGACTGATGGGCGATCCGGCGCAGCCCGACGGGCACGGTCACCCGGGTCGGCGGGTCGCCGCTCTGCTCGTCGGCGTCCAGCAGGTCGACACTGACGAAGTCGGCCAGCGCGGGTACGCACACATCGGCCAGTTCCTGGGCCGTGCGGGCCACGTCGAGGGTGCTGCCGATCCGCACGCTCGCCTCGTTGACCAGCTGGAGCCGCTCACGGGCGAGGTAGCTGTCGGTGAAGTCGTGGGCCGCCATGCACACCCCGCGCACCCGGCCCGTGCCGTCCATGACCGGGGTCATCCGGGCCAGCCAGGCGTGCGCCTCCTCCTCGCCGCCGGTGCGCAGATACGTCTGCACATCGCGGGGCAGGCCGCTGGAGAGCACCTCCAGCGCGTTCCTCTCCAGCTCCTCGCTCTGCGGTTTCCCGCCGATCTCGGACAGCCTGAGCCCCCGGATCTCCTCCTGGGGCAGACCGAGGGTGCGGGCCATGGCGTCGTTGACCGAGTGCAGCCGCAGATGCTCGTCGTAGACGGCCAGCGCGCACGGGGTCTGGGCCAGCACCGACACCTCCAGCGGGTCGCCGGGCGGTCCCGCGGTGGGGCGTTCCAGCGGGGAGACGACGAGCCAGTGCGCCGGCCCGCTCTTCGGATGCCACTGATGGTGCACGAGCAGCCACACCACGACCGTACGGCCGTCGCGGTGGCGCAGGGGGACGGAGCCGTACCAGCGGTCGCTGCGGATCTGGGGGGCCGCGTCGGCGACGAGGTCCCGGGCGGGCTTGCCCAGGATCTCGGCCTCGGTCCAGCCGAGCAGCCGTCGGGCTCCCTCGTTCCACGAGGCCAGCGTGCCGTCCTCGGCGATGACGACCCGGGCCGTCGCGGCCTCGTCGAACGGGTAGACCAGGCTCATCGTCGCGGCTCCATCGCGCCCACTCTTGGTCAACGGGTGCGTCTCCTCCGTTCCAGCCTAGTGGTTCCGGCCGTTCCGGCGAACGGGGGCAGGGCGCGGCCGGGCCGGGTGGAGGGCGCGTGCCGGGCCGGAGCGGTACGCGCGGCCGGCACGACTCGTAGCGTGCCTCAGCCGACCGGGCCCGCGCCAGGGCCGAGACCGAGTCCGGCCAGCGCGGACCGCCCCGCGGCCGGATGCGTGCCCCCGGCGAGCAGCAGGGTGCGGGCCGCCTGGTAGGGGCTGCCGGCCGCCTCCAGCGCGGCCCCGGCGGCGAGCAGCCGGGGCAGGTCGCCGGTCAGCAGCGCCTCGGCCCGGTCGACCTGGGCGGTGACGACCGGGTTGCCCGCGACCGTGCCGCGCGCCGCGTCGATCCGGGCCCGCGCCGCGGGGTGTCCGGCCAGTACGGCGGCCTCCGCGCGCACGGCCACATACCAGTGCAGCCACACCCAGGACACCCACTTCCACACCTCCTCCGGCTCCGGGGCGACCCGCTCCAGGGCGGCGTCCGTGTCGCCCTCGTGCAGCAGGACGACGGCGTCGAGGACCGCGCCGTAGCCGTGCCGGTGCTCGGGGGCGTTGCCCGCGCGGCCGACGACGGCGAGCCAGGAGGAACGGGCGTCGTGGTCGCCGCGCAGACCGTGCACCGCCGCGACGGCCGCGGCGGCGGGCCCGAGGGAGAAGGACCGCGGCCGGCCGCTGCGCTCCCAGGCGTCCAGGAACCGCGCCCCGCCGGTGAGCACCTCCTCGCCGTGTCCGGCGAACGCGTCCGCGACCAGCAGCCACGACGTGGCGTGATGCCCCACCTCGGCGAGCAGCGGATGCTCCGCGAGCCGCCGTCCCCAGCGCCGGGCCTCGGGCAGCCGGCCCGTGCCCACGGCGGTCCCGGCGGCCATGGCGAGGGCGTCCATCAGCTCGTGCGCGGCGGCCGGGCCCGGCGGGGCCGAGGCCAGCACGTCGAGGCGCTGCCGCGCGGCGGACGCGGCGCCGAACGGGTCGCCGTCCCAGCTCCGGGCGCCGGACAGCGCGTCCAGCGCGGCCGACTCGGCCACCGGGTCGCCCGTGCGGCGGGCGAGCCGGACCGCCAGCCCGGCCTGCTCGACCGTCTCGCTCACGGTGTTGTCGGTGTCGCCCTGGACCGAACCGAACGCGTCCGTCACCACCGCGGCCACGGCCAGCTCCACGGCCGCCTCCGCCTCCGGATCGGCGCCGGACAGCTCACGCGCCCGCGTCAGCAGGGCCGTCACCTCGTCCCGCGGCGGGACCCGGGCGAACGTGCTGGAGAAGCGGTACGCGACGGTGGCGGCCGCCGCCAGATCGCGGCCCGCCCCCGCGGTGTCCCCGGCCGCCCGGGCTGCCTCGGCGGCGGCGCGCAGCAGCCGCAGCATGTCGTCGCCGAGCCTGCGGCACCCGGCGACCGCGGCGGCCTGCCGCAGCGCCTCGGCCCGCTCCCGTGCGCCGCCCGCGGTCCCCGCCTCGTCGCCGGTCAGCCCGGCCGCCTGCTCGTACCGTTCCTGCGCCTCGCCGAGCAGGGTCCGGGTGAAGGCGAGCCCGGCCAGGGAGAGGGCGAGGCGACGGGCCCCGGCGCGGTGCTCCGGGCGCGTGGCGGCCCAGGCGAGCGCGGAGCGCAGATCGTCCGCCACGGCGTCGAAGCGGGCCCGCCAGTCCGGTCCCTCGTCCTCCCCGAGCGCGGTCGCGGCGGCCAGGCACCAGGCCGTGTGCCGGGACCGGACCCCGTCGCGCTCCCCGGCCTCGTCGAGCCGGTGCCCGCCGTACTGCCGGATGGTCTCCAGCGCCTGGTAGCGGGTGCCGTCCCCGGCCGGCGTCACCACGAGCAGGCTCTGCTCGGCGAGCCGGGCCAGTCCTTCGGCGACCCGGGCCCGCTCCAGCGGGGCGAAGCCGGCCACCTCCGCCGCCGCGTCCGCCGTGAACGGCACCACGAACACCGACACCCGGCGCAGCAGCGCCCGGTCCTCGGGCGCCAGCAGCTCGTGACTCCAGTCCAGCACCGCCCGCACCGACCGGTGCCGGTCGTCGGCCCGGGAACCGCCGGACAGGACGCGCAACTGGTCCGAGAGACCGGCCGTGAGCCCGTCGAGACCGAGCGAGGGCAGCCGGGCCGCCGCCAGCTCGATGGCCAGTGCCATGCCGCCGAGCCGGTCGCACAGGGCCACGACCCGCTCCTGTTGCGCCGGGTCGGGCGACAGACCGACCGCCGCCGCCCGCTCCAGGAACAGCGCGACCGCGTCCGACCCGCCGCCGTCCCGGGACAGCGGCGGCACCGGGAAGACCCGCTCGAACGGCACCGTCAGCCGGGCCCGCGAGGTCAGCAGCACCCGCAGCCGCGGACAGGCCGCCAGCAGCCGTTCCACGAAGGGCGCCACGCCCTCGCGCACCTGCTCGCAGTTGTCCAGCACGAGCAGTGCCCGCCGGTCCTCGAGCGCCGCCGCGGCCGCCTCGTCGATGCCGCGTCCGGGCTGCTCGCCCACGCCGAGGGCGGCTGCGACGGCCGCGCCCACCCGGGCGGGATCGGTCACCGGGACCAGGTCGACGAACCACACCCCGTCCGCGAACTCGCCGCCCAGGTCCGCCGCCACCGCCAGCGCCAGCCGTGTCTTGCCCACCCCGCCCGGACCCACGGCGGTCACCTGGCGGTGCGCCCTCAGCGCCGCGGCCAACTCCGCGCGCTCGCGCGTCCGTCCGACGAACGCGGTCAGCGGCGCGGGCAGGGCGGGCGCCGTGAGCGACCGCCGCTCACCCGCCCGACGGGACAGCGCCCTGCGGTCCGGCAGCTCCAACTTCCGCAGCAGCGAGGAGACATGGGACTCGACGGTACGCACGGAGATGAACAGCCGCGCGGCGATCTCGGCGTTGCTCAGATGTTCCCCGAGCAGCGTGAGGACTTCGGCTTCCCGGGCGGAGACGGCAGGCGTGGACATTCGATCATTATCCGTTGCGTCTTTCCGTGGTCGCCACGGAGGCGACAACGCCCCTTGCGAGGACAGGCTTTGAGCACGAGCCCGGCCCGAGGAGGACCCATGAGCGACACCGCACCCCGCCCCCGTGACCAGCGCCGCCGCGACACCGAGCACCGCCTCGCCCACGACGTCGACGTCTGGGTGGCGACCGCCTCCGCGGACGGAGTGCCGCACCTGGTCCCGCTGTCCTTCGACTGGGACGGCGAGGCGCTGCTGCTCGCCACCCCGGCCGACAGCCCCACCGGCACCAACCTGGCCACCGCAGGGATCGCCCGGCTGAGCCTGGGTCACACCCGCGACGTGTCCATGATCGAGGGAGAGGCCGAGGTGCTGCCCCTCGACGCCCTGCCGTCCGAGCGGGGCGACCGCTTCGCCGCCCGGACCGGCTTCGACCCCCGCACCCTGACCACGCCGTACCGCTGGTTCCGGGTCACCCCGCGCCGGGTGCAGGCCTGGCGGGAGGTCGAGGAGATGACCGGCCGTGAGCTGATGCGCGACGGCCGCTGGCTGGTCTGAGCGGCGGGAGGCCGGGGCGGCGAGGTTCCGGGACGGCGGGGCGCCGTCCGGGCGCCGGGGCGGCGGACGCGATGACGCGTCGTCCCCCGGCCCGGGCGGGGCAGTACCGACGCCTCGTCGTGTCCGCACGGTTGACGGGGTGTCATGCCAGCCACAAGCATGTGCCCGACCGTACTTTTGGGAGCGCTCCCATCGCTGCCGAGCCCCACCGCACCTCCTCGACGTGACTCAAGGAGCCGAGCCGTGATCCGACGCAGAACAGCCCTGTTGCCCCTCACCGCGCTGCTGGCCACCGCCCTCACCGCCCTGCCCGCGCCGTCCGCCGCGGCCGAGGAGGCCGAACAGCTCAGGAACGGCACCTTCGACACCGCGACCGAGCCCTGGTGGGCCTCGGCCGGCGTGGCTGCGGGACTGTCGGACGGACGCCTGTGCGCCGACGTGCCCGGCGGCACCGCCAACCCCTGGGACGCGGCCGTCGGCCAGAACGACGTGACCCTGGTGAAGGGCGAGACCTACCGGTTCTCCTTCAGCGCCACCGGCACCCCCGAGGGCCATGCCGTGCGCGCGATCGTGGGACGGTCGACCGCGCCGTACGACACCTGGTTCGAGGTGACGCCGCAGCTGAGCGTCTCCGGGAACTCCTACGCGTACACCTTCACCTCGCCCGTGGACACCCCGCAGGCGCAGGTCGCCTTCCAGGTCGGCGGCGGCGCGGAGCCCTGGCGGTTCTGCATGGACGACGTCTCGCTGCTGGGCGGCGTACCGCCGGAGGTGTACGAGCCGGACACCGGGCCGCGGGTGCGGGTGAACCAGGCCGGCTATCTGCCGGCCGGGCCCAAGAACGCCACGCTCGTCACCGGCGCGACCACGCGGCTGCCCTGGGAGCTCAAGGACGCCGCAGGAGCGGTCGTGGCGCGCGGCTGGACCGTGCCGCGCGGGACGGACGCCTCCTCCGGGCAGAACGTCCACTCGATCGACTTCGGCGCCTACCGCAGGGCGGGCAGCGACCTCACCCTCGTCGCCGACGGCGAGGCCAGCCGCCCCTTCGGCCTGGGCACGGCCGCCTACCGCCGGCTGCGGACGGACGCGCTGAAGTACTACTACACCCAGCGCAGCGGCATCGAGATCCGCGACGACCTGCGCCCCGGCTACGCCCGCCCGGCCGGACACGTCGGCATCGCACCGAACCAGGGCGACACCGCCGTGCCCTGCCAGCCCGGCGTGTGCGACTACACCCTCGACGTCACGGGCGGCTGGTACGACGCCGGCGACCACGGCAAGTACGTCGTCAACGGCGGCATCTCCACCTGGGAGCTGCTGAGCACCTACGAACGCGCCGGGCTGGCCCGCACCGGCGAGCGGGCACCCCTCGGCGACGGCTCGCTCACCGTCCCCGAGAGCGGCAACAAGGTTCCCGACATCCTCGACGAGGCGCGCTGGGAACTGGAGTTCCTGCTGAAGATGCAGGTGCCGGACGGGCAGCCGCTGGCCGGCATGGCCCACCACAAGATCCACGACGAGCAGTGGACGGGCCTGCCGCTGATGCCGCACGCCGACCCGCAGAAGCGCGAACTGCACCCGCCCTCCACCGCCGCGACCCTCAACCTCGCCGCGACCGCTGCCCAGGCGGCGCGCCTGTACAAGCCCTACGACGCGCGCTTCGCGGCCGAGGCCCTGTCGGCCGCGCGCAAGGCCTGGGCCGCCGCGCTCGCGCACCCCGACCGCTACGCCTCCGAGAGCGACGGCGTCGGCGGCGGCACCTACGCCGACCCGAACGTCACCGACGAGTTCTACTGGGCGGCGGCGGAGCTCTATCTCAGCACCGGCGAGAAGCAGTTCGCCGACCACGTCCTCGCCTCGCCCGTGCACACCGCCGACCTGTTCGGCCCGCTCGGCTTCGACTGGGCCCGCACCGGGGCGGCCGGCCGCCTGGACCTGGCGCTCGTGCCGAGCGGGCTGCCCGGCCGCGACAAGGTGCGCCAGTCGGTGGTGCGGGGCGCCGACCGCTATCTGGCCACCCTCCGGGCACATCCGTACGGCATGCCGTACGCCCCGGACGGCAACGCCTACGACTGGGGCTCCAACCACCAGGTCCTCAACAACGCGGTCGTACTGGCCACCGCGTACGACCTCACCGGCGCGGCCAGGTACCGTGACGGCGCGCTCCAGGCCATGGACTACGTCCTCGGCCGCAACGCGCTGAACCTGTCGTACGTGACCGGCTACGGCGAGGTCAGCTCCCACAACCAGCACGCCCGTTGGTACGCCCGGCAGCTCGACGCGAGCCAGCCGAGTCCGCCGCGCGGCACCCTCGCGGGCGGGCCCAACTCCAGCATCCAGGACCCGTTCGCGCAGAGCAGGCTCCAGGGCTGCGTCGGCCAGTTCTGCTACATCGACGACATCCAGTCGTGGTCGACGAACGAGCACACCGTCAACTGGAACGCGGCCCTGGCCCGGATGGCGTCCTTCGTCGCCGACCAGACCTGACCGGACAGCCCCTGCCGCACACCCCGCACGGTACCGTCTCGGAACGCTTCTGACCTGGTTCTATTTACGGTCGAGTACCCGAGCGGTACCGTGTCGTCATGCCAGCCCTCAATGTGGAGTTCAGCGAGCGCGAGCTGGAGGACCTGCGGCAGATCGCCAAGGAGCGCGGTACGTCGATGAAGGCCCTCGTCCGTGAGGCCGCCGCGGCCGACATCGCCCGGCACCGCGCGCTCAAGGAGGGGGCGGAGGCGTTCCGCCGCTTCTTCTCCTCCCACGCCGACGAGTTCGCCGCGGCCTTCCCCGAGGACGAGGTGCCCGCCGGGGGCGCGCGGCGGGGCGTCTGAGTCATGACGCCCGTCGTCCACATCGACGTGCCCTGGCTGCTCCAGCGCCACGAGGAAGTGCTGCCCGAGCAGCCCACGATCAACGACTTCTCCGCGCTGGTCGCCGCCGTCGCCCGGCACCGGGTGGACCCGCCCCGACTGGGCGTCGACTCCGACCCCGCCTGGCGCGCCGCCGCCCTGCTGCACACCATCGCCCTGCTCAAGCCGCTGCCGGCGGCCAACGCGCGCTTCGCCTGCGCGACCGCGGTCGCCTACATGTTCGTCAGCGGCGTCGGCATCGACCCGCCGTACGGGACGCTGGTCGACCTCGCCCGCGATCTGATCGACGGCAAGACGGACGTCTACGGCGCCGCCGACCGGCTGCGTTCGTGGCAGATATGAGGAGCCGGGCGCCTTCTGCGGCGGTGGACCGCCGGTCCCGTGGAGGCCACCGCTCCCGGCCGGTCGCTCGGGGCCGCAGGCCGAGGGCGGGAGAAACGGGGCCGGCGGCCGTTTCGCGCGGGAGAGCCGCCGTCCCGCGCGGGGCCTGCCGAGCAGGCCGGTACCCAGTCCACCCCCCGGCCCCGGGGGCCGGGAGCGTGCGCGGCCGGCCGGCGTGTGCGTGCCTTTCACACGGGGCGCTCGGAATGGCGAAAAGCAGTGCGATTCGGTGAGCGTATGCCGTACGTAAGTCCTGGGGAAAACGCGTCCTGACTTCCTTTCAGTGATACGGATGTTCCCCAAGTGCCTTGTTGGCCCTGAGTTCGCTGTGCAAGGGTGAAGCGCCCGGTGTCCGGGCTCTTTTTCAGTCGGCCGAACTCCTCGTGCGTCGCATACGCGTGGGAAGGAATCCGTTTCAGTGCCACCCACCCCCCACCCTCCCCGTCCGCCCTACCCGCCGCCCGGCGCGTTTCCCGGAGAATCCGACGAGTCGCTCGCCGGACGTCTGCGGGGCAGCCCGGACGACGACGTCTCCCGTTCCACCGCCCTGCTGATCGCGCGACACTGGCGACCCGCGTACGAGTACGCGGCCATCTGTCTCGCGGACTCGGGGCCGGCCGCCGCCATGGTCACCGGCGCGGCCGTCCATCAGCTCCTCGACCGTCTGACGCTCGGCGAACCCGGTGTCGTCCTGCGCCCCCGGCTGCTCGTCGCCGTACGGGACACCGTGCGGCTGTGGGCCACCGAGGAACGGATATCCGCCGTTCTGCCGGGGCTTCGCAAACCCGCCGGAGGCCGCGGCATGCGCACGGCCTCGCCGGGGCCGCCGGAAAACCGCCGGCTCACCGAACGCGCATTCTTGTCCCTGCCGCCGGTCGACCAGTGCCTGCTGTGGCACACCGAGGTCGAGGCGGAAGCCGTCGGCGTTCCCGCGGCGCTGCTCGGCATGGACGCCGAAGCCGCCGCGACCGCCGTCGAACAGGCGCGTGAAAAACTCCGGGAGGGATTGGTCCGTACCCATCGTGAACTCTCCCCGACAAACGAATGCCGTTTCCACAACCGTCTTCTGGACATCCCGATCCGGCGCGGCGGGTCGTTGCTCCCGGATGTGCGCAGGCATCTCGCGGAGTGCCGCTACTGCCGTGCGGCGGCGGAGCAGCTGAGCCATTTCGAGGGCGGCCTGGGCGTTCTGCTCGCCGAGGCCGTGCTCGGCTGGGGCGCCCACCGCTACGTCGAGTCCCGCCCGGGGCGCGGCCGTCAGGTGCCCCGGCGGCGCGACGCCACCCGGCACGGCGCCGGCCGGACCCGCTCCGGGGCCGCCCGGCACCGGGTGCTGTCCCGCGCGCAGGGCCCAGGCGGCCGCCGCGCGGCTCCCGGTGACGGGCGCTCACCGCGCGCCCTGCTCACCGGGGTCGGGCTCGCGTCCGCGGGCATCCTGGCGATCCTGCTCGGGGCCGGGCTGTGGGGGAGCGGCGGCGGCACCGAGCCGATGGCCTCCACCGGCGCGAGCGGCAGCGATCCGTCGGGCGACGGTTCCCCGGACCCGTCGGGCGCGCCCACCTCGCCCGACAGCGCGGGTCTCTCCGCGCCCGGCCGCTCCGGTCTGCTCAACGCGGGCGCGGGGCTCTGCCTCGACATCGAGGGAGAGGCGCGGGCGGGCGCCGGGGTCGGGCTGGCGGACTGCTCCACCGCCAGCACCCAGCTGTGGTCCTACGCCGCGGACGGGCTGCTGCGCAGTGTGGCGGAGCCGGGGCTGTGCCTGGACTCGCACATGGACGCGGGCGTGGCCATCCTCGCGGTCTGCGCCGACCGCGGCTCTCTGCGCGGGGACGACGTCCGTTACGAGCTCACCGACGCGGGTGAGTTCGTGCCGCTCTGGGACAAGCGGCTGGCGTTGGCCGCGACGACCGGTGACGCGGGTGCCGACATCGTCGTCAAGGTCCGTGACGGCTCGCCGGCCCAGCGGTGGCTTCCGGCTCCTCGTCAGGCTCCCGCCACGGCGTCGGTCCGCTCGGCGGGGATGGCGCGCTGACGCACGGTCCTGCGGGGCGCGGGGTTTGTGCGTGCCCGGCGTCGGGCCTGGTGTTCGTGGCCTGGTGCCGGGCCGGTGCGTGGCTGGTCGCGCAGTTCCCCGCGCCCCTTGGGGCGGTGGTGTTGACGGCGTCTTCGGGGTGCGGGGTTGCATGTTCTGCTCGCGGCGGGTCGTTGTGCGGGGTTTGGTGTTCGTGGCCTGGTGTTCGTGGCCTGGTGCCGGGTTCGTGGGTGGCTGGTCGCGCAGTTCCCCGCGCCCCTTGGGGCGGTGGTGTTGACGGCGTCTTCGGGGTCCGGTTCCCCAGGCCCCTGACCGTGGTGGCGGTGCTGGCGTCTTCTCGGTGAGGTTCCCCGCGCTCCTGGGGTGGCGTCTCAGGGGGTGTCCGGGCCTCGGTCGCGGACTTGCTGGACGTGTTCCAGGGAGTCGCGGAGTTCTGTGAGCCAGTCGTCGGTGTGGCGGCGGACCAGGCGTACGCACCAGGCGAGGGCGTCGCTGCGGCTGCGGGCCACGCCAGCGGCTACCAGCGTGTCGAGCACCTGACGTTCGCTCTGCCGCAGGCGTGTCATCACCGGTACGGCGAGGTGCGTGAACAGCACCCGCTCCTCCCCACACTCCACACCCCAGGCCACCTTCCGGCGGAACCGGTGCTCCGCCTCCCGGGCGACCGCCATCCGGTCCTCCCTGGTGCGCTCCCGGAACTCCTCGATACGGCCCTGGACGGCGGCCTCCCGCTCCGCGGGCGAGGCGTCCTCGCCCAGCCGGGGTTCCGGGACCCGCCCGATGACGGTGATCTCCTCGCGGTCGACCGATACCTCGGTCAGCTCCTCGAAGAGGCCGTCGGGCAGACGGCCGGCGAACCAGCCGCGCAGTTCCTCGTGCTGCTTCGTAATCATGTAATGACGATTACTCGCGACTTCCATGAACACAAGGGGTCCCGGAGGAGTCTTTCGGGGATGGATCCGGAATGTTTCCAGCCGATTACCTAGAGTGAAAAAGCCGGTCATTCGGCCACTCCAGATGATCATCGAGCGGACGAATCGGGGTTTGGAACGGTCGATTCCGTGACTTCGCGCCACTGTTTCAACACGCAAGGTTACCGAAACCCATGGGGTCGATGTGTCATCCGGCCGCGTCCCCGGCAGAGTGGCGACCGCCGGTTCGAGCCCGAACCCGGGACCCGTCCGGCATCTCCGAATCGAGCGGAAGGATGCACACAATGCGGAACACCGCGCGCTGGGCAGCAGTCCTCGGCCTCACCGCCGGCGCCCTCGCCGGACCCCTGACCGGGGCCGGCCAAGCCTCCCCCGGCAGCGCACCTGCGTCGCTGTACGCCCCGTCGGCCCTCGTGCTGACGGTGGGCCACGGCGAGACGGCGCTCGGCGTCACCCCGGAAAGGGCCGTCACGCTCACCTGCGCCCCGACGGCTTCCGGCACCCATCCGGCGGCCGCCCCGGCCTGCTCCGACCTGCGCGCGGCAGGTGGCGACCTCAGCGCGCTGCGGAGCATCGAGGGCGTGATGTGTACCCGGCAATGGGACCCGGTGGTGATCACCGTGGACGGCGTCTGGCAAGGAAAGCGCGTCTCCTACGAGCGCACCTTCGCCAACGACTGCGTGAAGGCCTCCTACGGCTCGGGAGTCTTCGCGTTCTAGACCGGGGACCGCACGGAACGCGTGACACGCGACCGGACCCGCGGATGGGGAGTGCGGGCACGGGAGCGGGATTCCTTGCGGTACCCGCACCGGGGACCGGCCGGGCGGAGTGGGGCCGCCCGGCCGGACCCCGGCTTTCGTCGTTCCACGACAGCCGCACCCCCCGCCCGGACGGGCGGGGGGTGTAGGCATGCCGCCTTCGCGGGAGGTATGGGGGCACAGCACGGCTCCTAAGGAGTGATCCAGCATGCCCGCCGATCTCACCGGAAGCTTCCTCGCCCTGGACGACGGCCGCCCGGCCGTCGTCCTCGGCCGCGTCTACGCCCGTCCCGCCGACCGCGTCTGGTCCCTGCTGACCGACCCCGGCGAGCTCGCCCGGTGGTTCCCCTCCCGGGCCGAGTTCGAGCTGCGGCCCGGCGGCACGGCCCGGTTCGTCGGCGACCCGGACCAGCCCGACTCCACCGGCCTCGTCCTGGCCGCCGACCCGCCCCGCCGGCTGGCCTTCGAATGGGGCGGCGACGAGATCCGCCTCGACCTCGAGGAACAGGACGACGGCCGCACCCGGCTCACCCTCACGGACGTACTCGCCGATCCGGAGGCAGCTGCGCGCAACGCGGCGGGCTGGGAGGTCTGCCTGACCGCGCTGGACGCCCTCGCCCGCGACGAGACCCCCGCCGGCCCGCCCGCCGGAACGGGCGCCGTGTGGCGCGAGGCCTACGACGGCTACATCGAGGCCGGGTTCCCCTCCGGCGCCCCCGTTCCCGGACTGGACTGACCCGTCCGGACCAGTGGCGGCGGCCCCGTCAGGCCAGCTGCCGCCGCACCAGCTCGTGCAGCCGCCCGCCCGGGTCCGCGAGCAGCAGCGCGGGCGGCCCCTGCTGGACGACCCTGCCGTTCTCCATCACGATCACCCGGTCCGCGTCCAGCACCGTCGACAGCCGGTGCGCGATCACCACACGGGTGGCGTCGAGCGCTTTGGTCGACTCCATCACCCGCCGCTGGGTCTCGTTGTCGAGCGCGCTGGTGGCCTCGTCGAAGAAGAGGATGCGCGGGCGGCGGATCAGCGCCTGGGCGATCATCAGCCGCTGGCGCTGGCCGCCCGACACCGAACCCCCCGCCGACACGATCGTGTGCAGGCCCATCGGCATCCTCCGGATGTCCTCCGCCAGACCCGCCAGCTCGGCCGCCGCCATCGCCTCCTCCGGCGTATACGGCTCGGTGCCGCAGATGACGTCCAGGACCGAGCCGGTGAACGGCTGCGCGTGCTGGAGCACCACCCCGCACTGGCGCCGCACCGCCGACGTGTCCAGCGCCGCCAGGTCCTGGCCGTCGTACAGCACACCGCCCGAGACCGGACGGTCGAAGCCGATCAGCAGCCGCAGCAGCGTCGACTTGCCGCAGCCGCTGGGGCCGACCACCGCCACGAACTCGCCCGGCCGCACCTCGAAGGACACGTCGTCCAGGACCAGCGGCCCGTCGTCGGAGTAGCGGAACGACAGCCGCCGTGCCTCCAGCGCCCCGGACAGCCGGCCCGGCCGGGTGCTCGCCGTCCGCACCTCGGGCGCGGCGGCCAGCACCGGCTCGATCTCCTCGAACAGCGGCAGCGCCGCCACCACCGACACGAACGCGCCCGTCAGCTGGGTCACCGAGGTCAGCAGCATGGTCACCGCGGTGTGGAACGCGAGGAAGTCGGCCGCCGGCATGGCCCCGCGCGCCGGCCCCGCCAGCAGCATGAACATCAGCAGCGAGCAGAGCGGCAGATACACCGCGCCCAGCACCGCCGAGAGGTTCCTGATCCGCCCCACCCGCTGCTGAAGCTCCCGCCCGCGCGCGAACTCGCCCGCCCAGGCGGCGTACGCGTAGTTCTCCGCGGCCGCCACCCGCAGCTTCGGCAGCCCGCGCAGGGTCTGGAAGGCCTGGTTGTTCAGCCGGTTGGTGAGCTTCACCAGCCGCCGCTGCCAGCGCACCTGCCACAGCCCGAGGCCGAGGAAGACGGCGGCCACCGACACCAGTATCCCGACCGCGGCCAGAGCCATCGGCACGCTGTAGTACAGCAGCAGCGCCAGGTTCATCGCGCCGACCGCGGCCGACTGCGCGACCGTCGGCCCGACGCCCGCCAGCAGCCGGCGGATCGCGCTCACACCCATCGCCGCACTGGCCAGCTCGCCGGTGGAGCGCCCCGCGAAGAACTCCGTCGGCAGCCGCAGCAGCCGGTCCCACACGGCGGGCTGGAGCGTGGCCTCGACCCGCCCCTCCAGCCGCAGGATCGTCAGGTTCTGCACCAGCGTGAACGCGGCCGCGACCACACTGCTCACCATCACCGCGAGGCACACCTGGCCGATCAGCCCGGCCTGCGCCCTCGGCACGTACTCGCCCAGCACCTTGCCCGTCGCCACCGGCACAAGGGCGCCGATCGCCACCGTCACCAGACCGGCCAGCACCAGCCCCGCCACATCGCCCCGCGTGCCGCGCAGGACGAACCGGGCCAGCCCGAGCGGGCCGAGCCGGCGCTCGGGCAGCGGACGGTAGAGCATCACCGCGCGCGGCTCGAACCCGGCCGCGTTGGCCTTCTCCACCGGAGTCTCGCGCCCGGTGGCCGGCTGCACCGCGACATAGCCGCCGCGCCGCCACAGCAACGCCACCGGCGCCCCCGACAGGGCACGCCGGCCCACCAGCGGGCCCACGTCGTCACGCCACCAGCGCCCTTGCAGCCGTACCGCCCGGACACGCACCCGCGAGGCCAGGGCGATGCGCTCGACCGGGTCCAGGCGCTCGCTCTCGGTGCCGCCGTGAGCGGGCTCCGCCAGCGCGATCCCGGCCGCGTCCGCGACCAGCTTGCAGGCGGCGTACGTCGCGTCGGCGTCGGCGGCCGTCCGGCGGTGCGCCGAGCCCTTGCCGATGGCCGCCAGCAGCGTGCGGTCGGCCTGCGCGCGCACCGCCTCACCGGCCCTGATCCCGGCGGCCGTCCGGGTCTCGTGCGTGTGCTCCAACTGCTCGATCCAGCGGTCCAGCGTGGTCAGCAGCCGGTACTGCTGCTCGACCATGCTCTGCCACAGCGCCGGATCCACCAGCAGATCCGCCGCCGCCTCCGCGCCGTACAGCGAGCCGTACCGCACACCGCCCGGCGGCACCGGCATCCAGAACACGTCGTCGTCGGTCGTGGCCGCCGCCGGATCCGCGGCCATGGGCGCCTGGAACAGCACGGACAGCCCCCGTCCCACGCCGAGCGCGAGCGCGTGCTCCAGCGGACTCGCCGCCGGCGGCACATACCGAGGGTTGCCCCACTCGTCGTACGTCCAGCCGTCGGTGGGGGCCGGCTCGTACAGCTCCCGCAGCGCGATCCGGTGCACCGCGCAGTCGCGCGACGGCCGTGCGACCAGGGTGTGCCGGGCGCCCGTCACGGGGCCGAGCAGCAGCGCGCCCGGCTCCAGCCGGCCCACATGGTGCCAGTGGCCCTGGTGCGCGGCGTCCACCGCGAACAGGTCCAGCGCGCCGGACGCGACCAGCCACAGCACCTGCGGGCCTTCCAGGTCCAGGGTGCCGTGGCCCGCGCGGTCGAGCCGGGTCCCCGTCCCGCCCAGCGCGGTCAGCACCAGATCGCCCTCGTGTACGGCCGTCATCTCACCGCTCCCCGACCAGCGCGGCGTACGCCCCGCCGCGCGACACCAGTTCCTCGTGCCGGCCGCGTTCGACGACCGCCCCGTGCTGGAGGACGACGATCTCGTCGCTGTCCCGCACGGTGCTCAGCCGGTGCGCGATCACCACGCACGCGCAGCCGCGCCGCCGCAGGTTGTCCATCACCACCTGCTCGGTCTCCGCGTCCAGCGCGCTGGTCACCTCGTCCAGCACGAGGATGCTCGGCCGACGCACCAACGCCCGCGCGATCTCCAGGCGTTGACGCTGGCCGCCGGAGAAGTTCCGGCCGTCCTGGCCGACCCGGCCGTGGATGCCCCCGGGCCGGCGCGCCACCACGTCGTACAGCGCCGCGTCCTTCAGCGCCTCCACCACCGCCTCGTCCGGGATCGACGGGTCCCACAGCGCCACGTTGTCCCGCACACTGCCCTCGAACAGGAACACCTCCTGGTCGACGAAGGACACCGAGGCCGCCAGCGCCCCGCGCGGAATGTCCTCCAGGCGCCGCCCGTCGATCCGGATCACGCCGTCCCACGGCGTGTACAGCCCCGCGATCAGCCGCGACACCGTCGACTTCCCGCTGCCCGAGCCGCCCACCAGCGCCACCTGCCGCCCCGGGCCCACCGTCAGGTCGAACCCGGTCAGCAGCGGCTTGTCCAGCGGGCTGTAGCCGAACGTGATGTTCTCCAGCTCCACATGCCCCTGGAGCCGCCGCGTCGACTCACCGCCGCCGCGCGTGTACAGCGGGTCGGCGCGGAAGTTCTCCACGTCCTTCAGCCGCGCCACGTCCGCCGCGAAGTCCTGGATGCGCCCGACCACGCCGTTGAGCCGGGACAGCGGAGCGGTGAAGCGGGTCACCAGTGCCTGGAACGCCACCACCAGCCCCACGGACATGTGCCCCTCCACGGCCCGCAGTCCGCCGATCCACAGGATCAGCGCGCTGTTGACCGTCGCCAGCGCCGGAGCCACCACACCCAGCCACGCCCCCGGCACCCCGAGCCGCTGCTGCTCCTCCAGCGTGGTGGCGTGCTGCCCCGCCCACTTGCGGAAGTAGCCGTCCTCCCCGCCGGTGGCCTTCATCGTCTCGATCAACTGGAGCCCGGTGTAAGCGGTGTTGGTCAGCCGTGCGCTGTCCGCCCGCAGCTTCGCGGTCCGCGTCGCGCGCAGCCGTACGGTGATCCGCAGCGCGAGGACGTTCAGCAGGGCCACACCGATGCCGACGAACGTCAGCTGGGGGTCGTAGGTGTAGAGGAGAAGCGCGTACAGCACCACGACCACCGCGTCCACACCGGCCGCCGCCAGGTCACGGGCCAGGGTCTCGGCGACCGCGTCGTTGGACTGCAGACGCTGCACCAGGTCGGCCGGGCTGCGCTGGGCGAAGAAGGTGACCGGCAGCCGCAGCAGATGCCGCAGGAAGCGGGCGCTGGACAGGGTCGAGGAGATGATGCGGCCGTGATGGAGGTTCGCCTGCTGGAGCCAGGTCAGCACGACCGTGAGCAGCACACAGGCGCCCATCGCGGCGAACAGCACGCCCAGCAGCGAGGTCTGACCACCAATCAGGAACGTGTCGATGTAGGTACGGCTGAGCGCGGGCACCGCCGCGCCGACCAGCACCAGCAGCAGGCTCGCCAGCACGGCGGCGGGCAGGGTGCCCGCGGTGCCGCGCAGCCGGGCGGGCATCGCGCCCCACACACCCGGCCGGCGCCCGCCGCGGGTGAAGTCCTCCCCGGGCTCCATCACCAGCACGACACCGGTGAAGCTGCCGTCGAACTCCTCGACCGGCACGAAACGGCGTCCCTTGCCGGGGTCGTTGACGAACACACCGCGGCGGCCGAAGCGGCGGCCCATGCCGTCGTAGACGACGTAGTGGTTGAACTCCCAGAACAGGATCGCCGGCCCCCGCACGCCCGCGAGCGCGGCCAGGTCCATCTGCATGCCCCTGGCGGTCAGGCCGTAACCACGGGCCGCCTTCAGCAGGTTGGAGGCGCGCGAGCCGTCGCGGGAGACACCGCAGGCGATGCGCAGCTCCTCCAGCGGGACGTGCCGGCCGTGATGGCCCAGGACCATCGCCAGGGCGGCGGCTCCGCACTCGACGGCCTCCATCTGGAGCACGGTCGGGGTGCGCACGGCCTTCACCCGGGTCCTGGGAACGGTGGTGGCGGCGCGGCGCCGGGTGGCGGTCACGGCAGCAGCCAGTCGACGGGGCGCTGATCGGCCAGGTGGATGGAGCCGTCCGCCAGGGTCATGGACACCAGGGGGTGCGGCGGGCCGTCGGAGGTGGACCAGCGGTAGCCGCTGCGGGTGTCCGGCGCCCGGTCCAGGCGCACCAGGACCGCCACCGGGCGTCCGTCGCGGGTGAGTTGCCCACCGAGCTGGGAGTCCCCGAGGAACGCGCCGATCTGCCGCGCCGACTGCGGGGTGGCGTCCACCGACTGCACATGGCCGCGCAGCACGCCGTAGCTCTGCGCCGGGACCGTCTGCACGGTCAGGTCCACGACGGCGTCCACGGGGATCGACGCGGCGTTCCTCGCGGGCACGTAGACCGTCGCGTACAGCGGTGCGCCGGCGTCCGTGACCTTCTCCACCGCGGCGAGGTCGGCGCCGGTCGCGACGATCTGTCCGACGGAGGCGGCGAGCGCGGTCACCCGGCCCGCGGAGACGGCCCGCACGACGCTCTCGCCCTCGGCGGTACGGACCCGCAGAACCGGTGCGTCGGCGGGAAGTTGCTCGCCCTGCTCGGCGAGGACCGCGGTGACCTGGCCGGCGACCGGGCTCTGGAGGACGTAGCTGCCCCGGCCGTGGGTGAGCACGGCGGGCGCGCTCACGGTGGTGGACACCGAGCCCGTCACCGTCCACACGGACGCGGCCGCCATCGCGACCAGTGTCACGGACAGCACGAGCCAGCCCTGCGGGCGGGCCAGCCGCACCGGAAGGTCCAGCTCCTCCGGTGACTGGAGCTTGGCGAGGGCCTGTTGGCGGAACTGCACGGATCTTCCTCACCCGGGGATGCGCGTCGGGACGGTCGTTCGGACAGCACGGAGTCCCGGGGCCGGTCGCCCGGCCCCGGGACTCGGGAGCACTGTCAGGTGTGCTCGGACGCGGTCAGAGACCGGCGACCAGGCCCGTGATCGGGGCGGTGTTCAGGCCGGTGGCACCCTCGACGGTGCCGACGGCGGTGTTGACCAGGCCGGAGACCGGGGCGATGCCGTCCACCAGGCCGGTGACGGTGCCGAGCGAGTTCACGTGCAGGCCGCCGGAGACGTTGTCGAGGTCGGCGTCGGCGATCTCGACGGTCTCGACCCGGGGGGTGGAGTTCATGATGGAACATCCCTTCATATGGATACGTCACAAGGGGGAGAGCGGCCCCCTCTGTGCAACAGACGAGCGGCCGCGGTGCGATGGATAAAAGCACGCTCCCGCCTCGCCGTTCCAATCACCCAACCCCCTCACCTGGGCAAATGAACCCGGGGAGCGCCTCATTGGTGCAGGCGCGCGCACGGCTTGGTGCCGAGTTCTTCACAATGCGCGCGGCATCGGGGAGCGGGGTCCGGAATCCGGGTCCGGTGAATTCCGGCACTCCCGCCGTAAAAGGCGAAACCGGCCCCCGGCGCTTGTGTGGATCCACTGTGCGCCGTGGGCCGGTTGGGCATTCGGTGTGCAGATTCCCTGAAGCCGGGATTCCGCCCGGTGTGGTGACTGTGCGTCTCGGCGTGTTCGCCGTGCGTGCCCTGGGTGCCGTGGGTCGGCCGGGCGGGGGGTGGAGCAGCGCCGCGGGTCAGCCCAGCAGGGCGTAGACCGTGCTCGCCTTCGCGGCCAGCTCTCCGCTCGCCGCGTCCGTCATCGCGATCTCGGCGAACGCCGTCCGGCGGCCCAGCTTGGTCAGCACCGCCTCGACCAGGACGTCCGATCCGGTCACCGCGCGCTGGAAGGACGTCGACTGCTGGACCGTCGTCATCGGCACGAACCCGCCGCGCGCCGCCGACACCGCGATCACCGTCGCCGTGTCCGCCGCCGCCATCAGCGCCTGCCCGGACAGCGCCCCGCCCTCCCGGGCCAGGGTCGAGGACCAGGGCAGCCGGAGCACGGCGCGCTGGTCGCCCAATGCCTCGACGGTGAGGCCGAGTTCCAGCACCCAGGAAGCGAAGTTGGCGGAGAGGATCTTGTCGGCATCGGCCGTGGTCATCGTCATAACGGGGATTGTGACCGGCCCCCGCCCGTCCGGCGAGAGGCATGGCCGGATCGGCGTGGCGGACCCCCTTGCCCCGAAACGGAATTGAACGGCCCACGCGCCTCCTGCGTACAAGTGACCATCCAGGCGCCCCAGACCCGGTCGCCGGCCGGCGACCCACCAGACCCCGTCCCCCAGGAGGTCGAGAAGTTTGAGTCACAAGCGAATGCCGAAGCGCAAGGCCGCGATCGCGGCGGGCAGCGTGGTGGCGCTCGGAGCGGCGGCACTGCTGCTGCCCCACGCCAACGCCTCCCAGGACGGCGCGGCAGACGCGGCGGCGCCCAGGACCCTGAAGGCGTCGGACGCCTCCTCGCTCTCGGAACAGCTCGCCGCCGCACTCGGCGACGCCTTCGCCGGTTCCTACTACGACGCCGACCGGCAGCAGCTCGTCGTCAACGTCGTCGGCGACAACAACCAGCTCATCGTGCAGGCCAAGCAGGCCGGTGCCGCCGTGCGCCAGGTCGACAACAGCACCGCCGAACTGGAGGCGGCCGCGGGGACCCTGAAGGCCGACGCGACCATCCCCGGCACCGCCTGGGCCGTCGACCCGCGCACCAACAAGATCCTCGTCACCGCCGACCGCACGGTCACCGGTGACAAGTGGGACACCCTGGAGTCGACCGTGGAGGGTCTCGGCTCCGGCATGGCGACCATCCGCAAGTCCAGCGGGACGTTCAAGCCGCTCGTCTCCGGCGGCGACGCCATCTTCGGCGGCGGCTCACGCTGTTCCCTCGGCTTCAACGTCACCGCGGGCGACGGCAGCCCGGCCTTCCTGACGGCCGGTCACTGCGGTGTCGCGGTCGAGCAGTGGTCCGACTCCCAGAACGGCGCCCCGATCGGCACCGTCGACCAGGCCGTGTTCCCCGGTGAGGGCGACTTCGCGCTCGTCAAGTACGACGACCCGGCGACCCAGGCGCCCAGCGACGTCAACATAGGCAACGGCCAGACCGTCGCCATCAACCAGGCCGCCGAGGCCGCGGTGGGCCAGCAGGTCTTCCGCATGGGCAGCACGACCGGCCTGAACGACGGCCAGGTCACCGGCCTCAACGCCACGGTGAACTACCCGGAGGGCACCGTCACCGGGCTCATCCAGACGAACGTCTGCGCCGAACCCGGTGACAGCGGCGGCGCCCTGTTCACCCAGGACGGCAACGCGATCGGCCTCACCTCGGGAGGCAGCGGCGACTGCACCTCCGGCGGCGAGACCTTCTTCCAGCCGGTCACCACGGCGCTGGAGGCGGTCGGCGCGACGCTCGGCGCGGGCGACGGCGCGGGCGCGGACGGCGAAGCCGGAGCCGGCGGCGAGGCGGGCGCCGGCGATGAGGCGGGCGCCGGCGGCGAGGCCGGAGCGGGCGCCGAAGCAGGTGCCGGCGGTGAGGCCGGTGTCGGCGAGGAAGCCGGTGCCGGCGAGGAAGCCGGTGGCGAGCAGGCCGGAGCGGGGGACGGCGCCGGTGACGCCATGAACCCCGGCGACGGTGCCGGTGCCGGCCAGGAGGAGGAGCCCGGCCTGGAGGGCGGTCACTGACCCCACGCTCCGAGCTCGTTCTCGGCACACCCGAGCCCCACCGGCCGTACCCACCAGCGGTCGGTGGCCGCGGCCCGGTCCTTCGGCGGGAGGACCGGGCCGCCTCGCGTTCCCACCGGTTCTCCCGCACTCGCACCGGGCCCTTCCCACCATCCCACCGGTCAGACCCTCGCCCCCGCCGGGCAGACCCCGGCTCCCGCCCGCCCTGCCCCCCTCTCCCGGCGATCGCCCTCACCGCTGCGCCCGCAGCAACAGCAGCGCCACGTCGTCCAACCGCTCCTCCGCCGCGGCCAGATGCCCGACCAGGACGTCCGCCAGCCGGTCCAACGGCCGCTCCCCGGCGCCCGCGAGACGCTCACCGAGCGCCGCCAGGGCGTCCTCGATGTCGACGCCCGGGGATTCGATGAGCCCGTCGGTGTACAGCACCAGGACGGAGCCGGGCGGCAGCGGGACCTCGGTCGTCGGATAGACCGCCGAGGCGTCGATGCCCAGCAACGGCCCGCCCGCCAGGTCCAGCACCCGCACCCGCCCGTCGGGCCGCAGCAGCAGCGGCGGCGGATGCCCGGCCCGCGCCATCACGGCCCGGCCGTGCGCCGGGTCCAGCCGCAGATACAGACAGCTCGCGAACAGATCCGAGCCGAGGTCGATCAGCAGCCGGTTGGTGCTGCCCATCACCTGCTCCGGGGCCTGGCCGACGGTCGTGTAGGCCCGTACGGCCGTGCGGAGCTGGCCCATCAGCCCGGCCGCCGTCACGTTGTGCCCCTGGACGTCCCCGATGACCGCGGCCGCACCCTCCGGCGTCGGGACCAGGTCGTAGAAGTCACCGCCGATGTCCATGCCCCGGGTGCCCGCCAGATACCGCGCCGCCGCCTTCACCCCGGGCAGCGGAGGCAGCGTGTGCGGCAGCAGCGCCGCCTGGAGCCCGTGCGCGAGCTGGTGCTTGGCGTCGTAGAGCAGTGCCCGCTCCAGGGCAAGCGCGATCAGACCGCTCAGGCTGGTGAGCACGGCGCGTTCCTCGGTGGGGAACATGTGCGCCTCGGTGTACGCGATCACACAGGTGCCCACCGGCCGCCCGGAGGCGATCAGCGGCAGATACGCCCAGGCGGCGAAGCCGTCCGGGGTGCTGTGCCGGGCCGGGTACAGCCGCTCCAGATGCTCGCGCGACTCGAAGAACGCCGGTACCCCGCTGCCGAGCGCGTGCACCCCCGGGGTCTGCGCGGTCAGCGGGGTGCCGTCGAAGCGTTCCACGATGTGCGGGTCCGGATAGCCGCGGTGCCCCAGCACACGCAGCCGGCCCGAGCGCGAGGCGAACACGACGACCGCGTGGCCGCCGACCGCCGGCACGATCTCGTCCGCGACCAGCTGCACCACGTCCTGCACCCCCACCGCCTCGGTCAGCGCGCCCGCCAGATTCAGCACCTGGGAGATGGTCACCAGCCGGGGCGGCGGGTCGGCTGCGTCCCCCGGGCGCGCCCCGGGCCGCCCCAGCCGCGCCACCGCCCGCGCGCGCGTGATCCGCACGCTGAGCCCGGTCGTGCTCGGATAGAGCCGGAACGACAGCCAGTCGCCGGGCGGGCGCAGCGCCACGAACGAGGTGACCTGCTGACTGAACAGCGCACCCCGGTAGCGGTCCTCGTACACCGGGTCGTTCAGCCAGGACACCGACGCCCACGGCTGGGTGCCCAGCAGCCGGTTGACCGGCACGCCGAGCAGCTCGGCCGCCGCCGCGTTGGCGAAGACCACCCGGCCGTGCAGATCGAGCGAGCACAGCCCGTACGGCAGCCGGGCCGCCATCCGCGCCGCCTCGACCGTCCCCAGGGTCGCCGAGACTCCGCCGACGGGCGGGGAACCGACCAGATCCGGCTCGGGGGCGAGCGGCACGCTGTGCTCGGCGGCGCGCTCCAGCCGCACCGCGAGCCGGTGGCAGGCGGCCGTCAGGTGGTCGCGCTCGTGGTCGGACATCTCCGGCGGATGCGAGCCCGGCCAGGTCACGAAGACCGCGCCGTAGACCGTGCCGTCGGTCGCCACCGGCAGCGCGGCGAGCGCGAACGGATACGGCAGGACGACGGCGATCCGCGGATACAGCCGGGCCATCTCCTCCTCGCCGCCGACCCACACCAGCCGCCGTTCGTTGACCGCGTCGGCCACGGGGATGTGCGCGCTCAGCCCGACGCGTTCCCAGGGCGCGGCGAACGACCGCGGCAGCCCGGCCATCACCGCCATCTCCAGCAGCGGCTGGTCGGGCGAGAGCAGATAGACCGCACCGGAGTGCGCGTGCACCTCGTCCATCATCGCCGCGAGCGACAGTGACAGCAGCGGCCGGCCGGCCGGCGCGTGGTGGGCCGCCGGTGCCTGCCCGTCGGACACGCCGACCACCTCCTCGCCCGGCCGTGCGCGGGTTCCCCGCGTGCACCGCGCGAGGGTCCCGGCCTTCAAATCTGCCCCCACCGGGCCCTCGGCGCACGGCGAGGCACCGGCGAGCCCGGTCCGGCCGGCCCCGCTCCGCCCGCCGCGCACGGGCACAGGGCCCGGTGGAAACCCGCGTCCCGCCGCCGTCTCCGGGCGGCCCGAGGAACGCGCCCTCCGCGCGGAACGTACGAGTCAGGATCTGTTCGGCGGTTTTCGAGCCGCTGCCCGCGGCGGGCTCCCCGGAACGCCCGCAGGGGCTGCGCGGGCGCGCCATCCGCGCTGTAATACGGACGTGGTCAGTGCGGGCACCGAGGGACGGGGAGGCGGGGCTCTGCGTGCCGATGTCGCGCTCAAGGCCCTGACCGTCGAGCCGGATTCACCCGAACGGCTCCGCCGTGTGCTCGAACAGGCGCTCGTCTTCACCACCGCCACGTTCGCCGCCGTCTACGCCACCTCCGCGGACCTGCTGCGGCTCGTCGACTCGGTCGGCGTCCCGCGCGCGCTCTACGGCCTGCGCGACAGCTATCCGCTGGCCGGCCACTCCCCGGCGGCGGACGCCCACCGCATCGCCCGACCGGTGTGGTGCGGCCCCGTGGGCCCCGACGGCGGCGGTACGGCCCTCAGCGCCCCCGAGGGCGGCTTCTGGATGGCCGCGCTGCCCACCGACCGGGACCGCGAGGGCGGCTGCCTGGTCGCGGTCACCGAGCGTCCCGGCGGCTTCGGAACCGAGGAGCGCACCTGCCTGGAGCTGATCGCCGACGCCGTGGCCTGCCCCGTCCCCGCCGAGGCCGTCGAGGCCGCGACCCCCGGTCCCGCCGGGTTCGTCCTCGCCGTGGACACCGGGCGGGTCGAGGTCGGCGACGAACTCCTCGACCTGTTCGGTCTCGGCCGCGAGCAGTTCGACGGCAACGTCGAGACACTGCTGCGCCTCACCGTCCCCGAGGACCTCCCGGCGCTGATGAGCGTCACCGAGGCGGACCACATCTCCACGGGCGAGCGCGAACTGGAGTTCCGGGTGCTCCAGCCCACCGGCTCGCCCCGCTGGCTGCGGCTGCGCGGCCGGCTGCAGCCCGGCGCGCAGGACCGCCCCGCCCGGCTCGTCGGCACCGTCGCCGACGCCTCCACCCTGCGGGCCGACGTCACCGACGTCGCCCGCGTCCAGCGGCTGGCCGCCGCCCTCGCCACCGCGGGCACCGTCCGTGACGTCGGCCAGGCCGTCGTCACCGCGCTGCGCGCACCCCTGCGCGCCGACCGCCTCGCCCTCGCCGAGCTGGAGGGCGACCGGCTCGTGGTCACCGTCCTCGACCCGCCCGACCCGGAGTCCTGGCCCGAGCTGTGGCGCCTGGAGTGGCGTACGGAGTGGCCCGACGCGCCCGTCCGGGCCATGCCCAGCCTCGCCGCCGCCCTCGACGAGGGCAGGGCCCGCATCTGGCCGGCCGGCACCGACCTGGAACCGGCCCTCGCCGAGGTCGGCCCCGGCGGCCTGGCCGTGCTCCCGCTGCCCGCGGGCAACCGCATGGCCGGCGCCTGCCTGATCGGCTGGGACACCCCCCACGAGTTCGGCCCCGACGAACGCGCCCTGCTCACCGCCTCGGCCGGTCTCGCCGGGCAGGCCCTGATGCGCGCCCGCGCCTTCGACGCGGAGCACGAACTCGTCGGCATGCTCCAGCGTCAGCTGCTGCCCCGCCGGCTGCCCAAACTGCCCGGCGCCGAGGCGGTCGCCCGCTATCTGCCCACCACCGCCGGACTGGAGGTCGGCGGCGACTGGTACGACGTGATCCCGCTGCCCGACAACCATGTCGCCCTCGTCATCGGCGACGTCCAGGGCCACAGCGCCGCCGCCGCCACCCTGATGGGCCAGATGCGCACCGCCCTGCGCGCCTACGCCGCCGAGGGGCACCCGCCCGACGTCGTCGTCTCGCACGCCAACCGGCTCCTCGTCGACCTGGAGACCGAGCTCTTCGTCACCTGCTGCTACGTCGACGTCGACATGGAGGAAGGCTCCGCCTGGAGCGTGCGCGCCGGACATCTGCCACCGGTGCTGCGTCACCCGGACGGCCGAACCGAGATCGCCGAGGCGGAGGGCGGCCTCCCGCTCGGCGTGGAACGCCAGGCCGACTTCCCCATGAGCCCGCTGCGCCTCCAGCCCGGCACCGTGCTCGCCCTCACCACCGACGGCCTGGTGGAGTCCGCCGACTCCGACATCGACACCGGCATGGCCCGGTTCGCCGCCGACCTCGGCGCGGGCGACCCCGCCCACCTCGGCCTGGTCGCCGACGCCCTGCTCGGCAGCGCCCAGCGCAGCGACGACGTGGCCCTGCTGCTGATGCGCTACGACGGCATGGCCGTCCGGCCGCGCCGCGAGAGCTGGACGGTGTGGCGGGTGCCCGAGGCGGTCCGGCACGCACGCCGCTTCACCCGGCGCACCCTGCGCGCCTGGGACGTCACCGAGGAGATCGACGCCGTCCTGCTGATCGTCTCCGAGCTGGTCACCAACGCACTCGTCCACACCGACGGCCGGGTCCGCCTCGACCTCACCCTCGTCAACAGCCGGCTGCGCATCGCCGTCAACGACTCCTCGCCGCGCACACCGGTGAAGCCGACCAGCATCGGCTGGGAGGCCACCGGCGGACGGGGACTGCTGCTGGTCGAGGCCTCCTCGGCGACTTGGGGGACCCTGCCGGTCAGCGGCGGGAAGCAGGTCTGGAGCGAGATCAACCTCCACCGGTGACCGGCACGCGTTGCCTTCGCACCGCGGGAGTGCCAGCTCGGCGGGGGTTTCCCGGACGTCCCGCGGGTGGGCGACAGGCAACCCGCCGACCTCGCCCGGCCGGCCTCGCCGCGCACCAGCGCTCCGCCGCCAACGGCACCGTGCACCTGTGGGACCCGCGCCGATCCCGCCTCGCGGCAACCCTCACCGGGTACGCCGGATCGGTCCGGGGCGTGGCCTTCGCGCCGGACGGCGGCACGCTCGCCGGCAGTGGCAGCGGCAGCGGTGGCACGGTCCGGCTATGGGACGTCACCGCCCGGCGGCCGTGGGCCACCCTCACCGGACACACGGGCACGGTGTGGGGCATCGAGTCCGTGCCCGGGGGCCGGACGCCGGCCAGCGTCGGCAACGACGGCACCGTACGGCTGGGGACCTCGAGCCGGCCGCCAGGCTCGCCCGGATCTGCCCGCTGCGCGGGACGCTCGGCGAGGACGCCCGCGGACCGCTCCTGCCGGAGGTCCCGGCCGACCCGCGCCACTCCTGCGTCCGGCCTCCTCACCCGTCACATCACTCTCCCGGGTGAGGGTTTCCCGGCCGCTCCCCGTTGCCTCTTTCGAGTGGGCCGCGTGCCGGGCGGGACGACACCGGGGAGGGGTCGGCAGGCCGGCCGCCGACCCGGGCCGACCGGCGTCCGGGTCCGCTGCCAGAGGCACGCCGAGCGCGTCACCTCCGACGGCTGCACCAACGACGTCCGGTCCTGCCTGCCCGACCACCGCGCCGGGATGACCAACACCTATCTGCTGGACGGTGTCCCCGCCTGTCCGTGACAGGTGGGGACACCGAGAGGCGAACAAACGGGTAGACGGGGGAGTACGGAGGAAGTACGGCAAGCGACCGCCGGTCCGCAAGATCCCCGCTATGGTGAAGCAGATGAAGGCACTCGTGCTGTCCGGAGGCGCCGGAACACGGTTGAGGCCGATCACCCACACCTCGGCCAAGCAACTCGTTCCGGTCGCGAACAAAGCCGTGCTGTTCTACGGCCTGGAGTCGATCGCCGCGGCGGGGATCACCGAAGTCGGAGTCGTCGTGGGCGACACCGCCGAGGAGATCCAGGAGGCGGTGGGCGACGGCTCGAAGTTCGGCCTCGACATCACCTACATCCCCCAGGAACGCCCCCTCGGGCTCGCCCACGCGGTGCTCATCGCCCGGGACTACCTCGGCGACGACGACTTCGTGATGTACCTCGGCGACAACTTCATCGTCGGCGGCATCACGGGCCTCGTCGAGGAGTTCCGGCGCAGCCGGCCCGACGCGCAGATCCTGCTCACCCACGTCCCCGACCCGCGCGCCTTCGGTGTGGCCGAGCTCGGCGCCGACGGGCAGGTCGTCGGCCTCGAGGAGAAGCCGGAGAACCCCAAGAGCGATCTCGCCCTGGTCGGCGTGTACCTGTTCACCCCGGCCATCCACGACGCCGTGCGCGCCATCGGCCCGTCCTGGCGCGGCGAGTTGGAGATCACCCACGCCATCCAGCACCTGCTCGACGACGGCGCCGACGTCCGCTCCACCGTGATCCACGGCTACTGGAAGGACACCGGCAACGTCGTCGACATGCTGGAGGTCAACCGCACTGTCCTGGAGGGCCTTGAGCGGCGGATCGACGGCGAGGTCGACGACACCTCCGAGACCGTCGGCCGGGTCGTGATCGAGAGGGGCGCCCGCGTGGTCGGCTCCCGCATCGTCGGCCCCGTCGTGATCGGCGCCGGCACGGTCGTCACCGCCTCCTACGTCGGCCCGTTCACCTCCGTCGCCGAGAACTGCCGCATCACGGACAGCGAGCTGGAGTTCTCGATCGTGCTGCGCGACTCCTCGATCGACGGCGTCGGCCGGATCGAGAACTCGCTGATCGGGCGCCATGTCGAGGTCACCCCGGCGCCCAGCGTGCCCAGCGCCCACCGGCTCGTCCTGGGCGACCACAGCAAGGTCCAGATCCATACCTGAGCAGGTGCGCGACCCCGTACCGAGCAAGGTGCCAGCTTGAGCAAGGTGCAGATCACTTAATGAACCTCCTCGTCACCGGCGCCGCCGGATTCATCGGCTCGACATACGTCCGCACCCTGCTGGCGGACGACGGCCCGGACGCCCCGCACATCACCGTGCTGGACAAACTCACCTACGCGGGCACCCTCACCAACCTGCCGGACGAACACCCCCGGCTGAGGTTCGTGCGCGGCGACATCTGCGACGCCGCGCTCGTCGACAAGCTGACCGGCGAGAGCGACCAGGTCGTGCACTTCGCGGCCGAGTCCCATGTGGACCGCTCCATCGAGGGCGCCGCCGAGTTCGTGCGCACCAATGTGCTGGGTACCCAGACCCTGCTGGACGCGGCCCTGCGGCACGGCGTCGGCCCGTTCGTGCACGTCTCCACCGACGAGGTGTACGGCTCGATCGACACCGGCTCCTGGCCCGAGACCCACCCGCTGAGCCCCAACTCCCCCTACTCCGCCTCCAAGGCCTCCTCCGACCTGCTCGCCCTGGCCTACCACCGCACCCACGGCCTCGACGTGCGCGTGACCCGCTGCTCCAACAACTACGGCCCGCACCAGTTCCCCGAGAAGGTCGTACCGCTGTTCGTCACCAACCTGCTCGACGGCCTGAAGGTGCCGCTGTACGGCGAGGGCCTCAACGTGCGCGACTGGCTGCACGTCGAGGACCACTGCCTCGGCGTGGACCTGGTGCGCACGGCGGGCCGGCCCGGCGAGGTCTACAACATCGGCGGCGGCACCGAGCTCACCAACAAGGAGCTCACCGGACTGCTCCTGGACGCCTGCGGGGCCGGCTGGGACATGGTCGAGCACGTGCCCGACCGCAAGGGCCACGACCTGCGCTACAGCGTCGACTGGACCAAGGCCCGCACCGAACTCGGCTACCGGCCCCGCCACGACTTCACGAGCGGCCTCGCCGCCACCGTCGACTGGTACCGCGACCACCGCGGCTGGTGGGAGCCGCTCAAGGAGCGCCGATGAACTGGCTGGTCACCGGCGCCGGCGGCATGCTCGGCCGGGACACCGTCGCCGCCCTCACCCGGCGCGGCGAGCAGGTCACCGGCCTCGACCGCACCGCCCTCGACATCACCCTCCCCGCGTCGGTCGAGGAGGCGTTCGCCGCGCACCGCCCCGACCTGGTGGTCAACTGCGCCGCCTACACCGCCGTCGACGACGCCGAGAGCCACGAGGCACAGGCCCTGCGCGTCAACGGCGACGGCCCCCGCAACCTGGCCCGCGCCTGCGCCGCCACCGGCGCCCGCCTGCTGCACGTCTCCACCGACTACGTCTTCTCCGGCGAGACCCGCACGGCGCCCTACCCGGAGGACCACGCGCCCGCCCCGCGCACCGCGTACGGCCGCAGCAAGCTCGCGGGCGAGCAGGCGGTCCTCGCCGAACTGCCCGAAGGCTCCGCCGTCGTGCGCACCGCCTGGCTCTACGGCGTCCACGGCCGCAGCTTCGTGCGCACGATGCTCGGCCTCGAGGCCTCCCGCGACACCGTCGACGTCGTCGACGACCAGCGCGGCCAGCCCACCTGGAGCGCCGACGTGGCCGAGTGCCTCGCCGCGCTCGGCCCCCTGATCGGCCCCGGCCTGCACGGCGTCTTCCACGCCACCTCGGCCGGCGAGGCCACCTGGTACGACCTGGCCCGCGCGGTCTTCGGCGGCGTCGGCGCCGACCCCGACCGGGTGCGCCCCACCAGCAGCGCGGCCTACCCCCGGCCCGCGCCCCGCCCCGCGTACAGCGTCCTCGCGCACGACCGATGGCAGGAGGCCGGCCTGCCCCCGCCGCGCGCCTGGCGCGACGCCCTGCACGAGGCACTACCCCTCATCCGCAAGGAGTCCCCTTCGTGAAACGCCATGAGTTCCTGCGCGACCTGCACAAGGTCACCGCGAACCGCAACTACCTGGAGATCGGCGTCAACGACGGCCGCAGTCTGAAGCTGTCGCGCGTGCCCAGCATCGCGATCGACCCCGCCTTCAAGGTCGTCACGGAAATCAAGTGCGACGTCCACCTGGTGAAGGCCACCAGCGACGACTTCTTCGCCCGTGAGAACCCCCTCGCGCACCTCAGGGGCGGCCGCCATCCGCTGCGCAACCTCGCCAGGGGCCGCAGCCCGGTCGGCTACTGGAAGCGCACCACGCTCGACCTGTCCTTCATCGACGGCATGCACCTGTTCGAGTACGCCCTGCGCGACTTCATCAACGTCGAGAAGCACTCGGACTGGGCGAGCGTCATCGTCTTCGACGACATGCTGCCCCGCAGCGTCGACGAGGCCGCCCGCGACCGGCACACCAACGCCTGGACCGGGGACGTCTACAAGCTGGTCGAGATCCTGAACCGGCACCGGCCCGACCTGGTGACCGTCCTGGTCGACACCGAGCCCACCGGGCAGCTGGTGGTCTTCGGGGCGGACCCGTCGAACACCGTCCTGAAGGACAAGTACGACGAGATCATCGCCGAGTTCGAGGTGCCCGACCCGCAGAAGGTGCCCGAGACCATCCTGGAGCGGGTGCCGGCGGTACGGCCCGAGACGCTGCTGTCGGCCGGGTTCTGGCGCCCGCTGGTGCGCGCCCGCAACATCGGCGCGGGACGCTCGCGGGGCCTGCCGCCGCTGCGCCGCGCGCTCGCGGAGTACGCGGTCGGCGGCTGAGACGCACACGAGGAACGGGCCGTCGGCCTTCGGGGCTGACGGCCCGTTCCTTTGCCTGGCGGGTCAGTCGTCCAGTGGCCGGCCGCCCGCGCGCAGCCGCTCGTAGTGGGCACGGCAGGCCTCGTAGCCGGGGAGGAGCCCGGCCTCCCGCGCCTCGGCCAGGGACGGTGCCTCGGCGTCCTTCGGCGACAGCACCGGCTCGATGCCCCGCGGCCACTCGATGCCCAGGCCGGCGTCCAGCGGGTGCACGCCGTGCTCGCGCTCCGGGGCGTAGCCCGTCGAGCACAGGTAGATGACCGTCGCGTCGTCGGTGAGCGCCATGAAGGCGTGTCCGAGGCCCTCGGAGACGTACACCGCGTGCCGGGTGTCCTCGTCCAGGCGGACCGCCTCCCACTGCCCGAACGTGGGCGAGCCGACCCGCAGATCGACGACCACGTCCAGCACCGCGCCCCGCACACAGGTGACGTACTTGGCCTGGCCGGGCGGCGTGTCGGCGAAGTGCACCCCGCGCAGCACGCCCCGCCGCGAGACCGAGCAGTTGGCCTGGGCGAGGGACAGGTCATGGCCGGCCGCCTCGGCGAACTCGCTGCCCCGGAACCACTCGTGGAAGCTGCCCCGGTCGTCCGGGAACACCTTGGGCTCCAGGATCCAGGCGCCCTCGATGCCGAGAGAACGCATCGCTACCTCCCCGCCCCGAACAGTCCTCGTACCTTGCGTGCCACCCGTCCGGCGAGACCCGGCCCGGCGGCGCGCACCAGGTCGACGCGCCCCGACCGGGACCGCAGTTCGATCGGCAGCCCGTGCCGGGCCGGTGCGCCCGGCACCGGGACGAACGCGGCCCGCCAGACACCGTCGGCCAGCAGGCCCGCGGAGAGCGCGGCCGTCAGCAGGGAGCCGCCGCCGGACGGGTCGGGCGCCAGGGTGCCGGGCACCTCGACCGGGGTCGGCGACGCCGGGGACGTCAGCCGCACCGCCACCTCGGTGGCCGCGGGCACATAGAGCGGCAGCGGCGCGCTCAGCCGGCCGTCCACCACGGTGACCTGGTCCTTCGCGATCCTGGCGAGCCCGAGCCGCTTGGCGGCCTTGTCCACGTCCAGCGAGAGGTTCCGGTGCGGCTCGGTCCAGTACGGCAGCACCACATGGCCCGCGGCCACCCCGGCGGGCGGCAGGGAGCGCTCGCCCTTCGGCGCGGGGCCGAGCCGCACCTCCTTGGTCCAGCCGGCCAGCTTCAGCCGCGCGACCGCGTCCCACAGCCCGGCCGTGAGCGGGGTGTCCCCGGCCGCGGTCGCGGGGTCGACGACCGCCGTCGAGCGCAGCACCAGGCGCACCCGACCGTCGCCCGCGGGGACGGTCTCGTGGTCGACCCGGACGGGCTGGAAGTGCGGGGCGGCGCTGGAGCGTTCCTTGAACACCAGGTCCAGCGAGCTCTTGCCGAACCGGGTCACCGCCTCCGCGCCCAGCCAGTCGATCGCGTCCCGCACGCTCTCCGGCGGCTCGGCCCCCGGAGTCCCGGCACCGGCCGGGAAGGTCATGGGCTCGCCGTGCAGGGCGAGCTGCGCGGAGAACACGATTCGCAGGGCCCCGTCCTGCCACTCGACCCGCTCGGGGACCGACTTCACCCCGATGGCCGCCTCCCACTCGGCGAAGGCCAGCGTGTCGCCGTACCGGCCCTGCTCCGCCAGCTTGGCGACGTACCGCTGGGTGGCCGGGAGTCCGGCCGCGACCTCGGGGCCGAACCGTTCGACGACGACCTTGTGGATCTCCTGGAAGAGGTCCTTGCGGAAGTCCTCGGGCGCCGTCAGGAGCCGCTTGCCGCGCAGCCGTTCGACCATCTCGTTGCGCAGCCAGCGCCGGTACAGCCGGTCGCGCAGCGGGCCCGGCTCGGTGTACCGCTCGACCACGTCGAGCGCCTCGCGCAGATTGCCGAAGTAGCCGGCCGGGTCGAAGCGCTGGAAGCCCGCGTTGGAGGCGTCGTCACGGCGTACGTGGTAGTAGCAGACGTAGTCGCTGAGCACCGAGACGTTCTCCGCGCGCAGATACGCCTCGGTGACGAAGACATGGTCCTCCAGGCGGCGCCGGCCCTCCGGGAAGCGCAGGTTCGTGCGGTCCAGGAAGGCCTTGCGGAGCATCTTGTGCGGGGTGAGGCTGTCGATCAGCGGGGCGTTCGCGACGGTGGCGCGCGGGTGGTTGCGGCGGAACAGCTCCACCGGCACCCCGCGGTTCTTGCCGGCCATCTTGCCGACCACCACGTCCGCCGCGTTGGCGACGCCGTACTCGTACATCCGCTCCAGCGCCTGGTCGCCGAGGTAGTCGTCGTTGTCGACGAACATCACGTACTCGCCCTTGGCGGCGTCGATCCCGACGTTGCGCGGCTTGCCCGACCAGCCGGAGTTCTCCTGGTGGAAGACGTGCACATGGGGGTGCTCGGCGGCGAGCGCGTCGAGCCGGGCCGGCGTGTCGTCGGTGGAGCCGTCGTCGACGAAGATCACTTCGTATTCGTCGTCGGGGAGCGACTGGCGCAGAAGAGAGCCGACGCAGTCTTCGATGTAGCGTCCGGGGTTGTAGACCGGAACGATGACACTGACCTTCACCGGCATGGCCTCCTGGCCCCCTGGGTCGTCTGCCGTTCGCGTCGAGGATTGCCACGCGTTGCCCGATCTTATCCCGCTCGTCGCTCCGGCGATCGCCGCGCGCCTACGCTGACCGCATGCGTCTGCTTCTGATGTCGGACACCCACATCCCGCTCCGGGCAAGGGAGTTGCCCGAACAGTTGCTCGCCGAACTGCCGCTCGCGGACGTCGTGCTGCACGCCGGCGACTGGGTGGACACGGCCACGCTCGACCTGCTGGAGCACCGCGGCCGCCGCCTGGTCGGCGTCTACGGAAACAACGACGGGGACGCCCTCAGGGCGCGGCTGCCCGAGATCGCGTACGCCGAGCTCGGCGGTCTGCGCTTCGGTGTGGTCCACGAGACGGGTCCGGCGCGGGGCAGGGAGGCGCGCTGCGCGGCCCGGTTCCCCGGGCTGGACGTGCTGGTCTTCGGACACAGTCACATCCCCTGGGACAGCACCGCGGCCACCGGCCTGCGGCTGCTCAACCCGGGCTCGCCCACGGACCGGCGCAGGCAGCCGCACTGCACCTACCTGACCGCGTCGGCCGCCGACGGGGTGCTCACGGACGTGGTGCTGCACCGGCTGCCGCCGCGCTGAGCGGGGACGGCGGGGGCGCCATGGGAGGGCGGGCCGTCCCGGTCTGCCGGGAACGGCCCGCGCGCTGCGAGTGTGGGCTGTCTGTCACAGACCTCCTTCCCGCTGGGTCGCACCGGGGACACGTTCATCCCCGTGGACCGGCGACTACCCGATTTGTCCTGGTTTACGCCTTCGGGGAGGAAGAATCTTCGAAGGGTGACGGAGGGTGTACGGCCCCCTCCGTCCCGGTCAGCGGACCGCCGCTGCCGCCCCATCTCAGGGCCACGATCTCCGCGGCCACGGACACCGCCACCTCCTCTGGCGTACGGGCGCCCAGGTCGAGCCCGATCGGAGAGCGCAGCCGGGCCAGCTCGGCCCCGTCGAGCCCCGCCTCGACCAGGCGCGCCCGGCGTTCGTCGTGGGTGCGGCGGCTGCCCATCGCCCCGATGTAGGCGGCGGGCCGGCGCAGTGCCTCCCGGAGCAGCGGCACGTCGAACTTGGGGTCGTGGGTGAGCACGCAGATCACCGTGCGCCCGTCCGTCTCGGCGCCGCGCAAATAGCGGTGCGGCCAGTCCACGACGACCTCCGTGCCCGGCGGGAAGCGGCGGGGCGTCGCGAAGACCGGGCGGGCGTCGCACACGGTCACCCGGTAGCCGAGGAAGTCACCGATTCGGGCGACCGCAGCCGCGTAGTCGATGGCCCCGAACACCAGCATCCGCGGCGGCGGCGCGTAGGAGTGCAGGAACACCGACACGGCGTCCTCGCGGCGCTCTCCGTGCGGGCCGTAGTGCCGTACCCCCGTGGCGCCGAGGGCGAGTTCGCCGCGCGCGTCGGCGGTGACGGCGGCGTCCAGGCCGGGCGCGCCGAGGGTGCCCCGGACCTCGTCCGGCCACACCGCGAGCACCGCCCCGCGCGCCGCGGGGCCGTCGGTCACCGTGGCCGTGGTGACCGGCCGGCCCGCCGCCACCGACTCGGCGACCGCGCCGAAGGCCGGGTCCCGTTCGGGCGTCACGGGCCGCACCAGCACGGTGATCTCACCTCCGCAGGTCAGACCGACGGCGAAGGCGTCCTCGTCGCTGTAGCCGAAGGTCTCCAGCCGGGCCCGCCCGTCGGCCAGGGACTCCTGGGCCAGTTCGTGGACCGCGCCCTCCACGCAGCCGCCCGACACGCTGCCGAGCACCTCGCCGTCCGGGCCGACCGCCATCGCGGCGCCCGGATCGCGGGGAGCGCTGCGGCTGACCGCCACCACCGTGGCCAGCCCGAACGGGCTGCCGGCCGACCACCAGCCGTTCAGCGCCGGGAGAATCTCACGCACCGAGGGGCTCCTTCGATCCGGCGCCGTGGCCCCGGAAGGAACGGTTCCCTCCCCCGGGTCGCTCCGTCGAGGACATGACGCTCCGGGCACACGTTCCATCTTGGCACCCCCGCCCGCACCGACTCCCCAGGCGCGTTGCGCGGGGGCCGGGCCGGACCCCCGCCGGTCCCGCCCGGCGGGCGCCGATCAACGCGTTCGGCCGCGGGGGCCGCCTGACTTAAACCTGACTTAAACTCGCCTCGGCCGAATTGGATCATCAGTGTGAATCCCAGGGGGAACGACATGTCACTCAAGCGCATCGCCACGGTCGCGGCCGCGGCTCTCGCGGTACTCGGCGGGAATCTCGTGACGGCGAACGGCGCGGCGGCGTCGCCGCTGGCGACCGTGAACAGGGACGGCTGGTGCGACAAGGAGGAGGTGTGCCTGTACTACAACTCCAACCTCTACGGCGCCATGTTCGACGTCAGCGGCGACCTGCTCAGCTATGCCGGTGAGAGCTTCATCTGTTCCAAGGACGGCAGCGGCGGCCTGAACATCTGCAACGGTAGCGGCAGTGAGGTGTGGAACAACGCGGCCTCCGTGCGCAACAAGACCCGTTGCGATGTGTGGATCTACTACAACACCGGCCAGCGGGGCGCCCGGCAGTTCATCCCGCGCTACAGCTGGGCGAATCTGAACGCCACGTTGAAGAACGAGAACGCGTCCCACGAGTTCGTCGGCTGCTGACGTAAGGAAGCCGTCCGCCCAGGGCGTGTCGCGAACACGCCCTGGGCACGGCCTCAGCCCTTTCGTGTGCCGGTCCAGTCGGCCCGTACGTGTGCGAGGCGGACGCGTTGCGGATGGTCGCCGACCGGTACCGAGACCGTCTTGCGGCCGGTGGCGAAGTCGATGGCGGTGACCTGGTCGGCGCCGCTCTCGGAGACCACGCACGACCGGCCGTCGCCGCTGACCGTGGCCCAGTAGGGCTTGGACGCGGTGATCAGCGGGCCCTCCTGGAGGGTGGCGCGGTCGACGACCGTGGCGTAGTCGTCCATCGTGCCCGCGACACAGAGCTTGGAGCCGTCGGGGCTCACCGAAAGGCCGTGGTGGCGCGAGTCGTTGACCCAGGTGGTGCGGTCCTCGCTGGTCGCGGGGTTCTTCGGCAGGACCTTGGTCCGGGTGATCCGGTCGCTCGCCACGTCGTACTCGAAGAAGCCGTTGAAGAACGACACCTGGAAGTACAGCCTGGACTCGTCGGGGCTGAACGCGGCCGGCCGCACCGCGTCGGAGTACTCGCCGAGCCCGGCCGCGTCCAGGCGCTGGCGCATGTCGATCACCCTGACCTGGCGGAAGGTCGTGGTGTCGACGACGGTGATACGGCGGTCGCCCTTCGTCCAGTCCAGCCAGGGGGCGTCCAGGGCGGTGTTCACGTCGCCGATGGACATGTTCCAGAGGTGCCGGCCGTCCCGGCTGAAGACGTTCTCGTGCGGCTTGTCGCCGGTGCCGAAGGAGCCGAGCTGCGCGCCGGTGACGACGTCCAGGACGTGGACGGTGTCGGAGGTCGAGGCGGACACCGCGACCCGAGTGCCGTCGGGGGAGACCGCCATGTGGTCGGCGCGGTAACCCGACACCGCGAAGCGCCAGTTGACGACGCCGGTGGCCAGGTCGATGGAGACCACGTCGGCGAAGCTGGGCCGGGAGACCACCATCGAGCGGCCGTCCGGGGTGGCGTACATGTCGTCGACGAACTGGTCGTGGCCCTCGCCGACTCCGTTGCGGATGGCCATGAAGTAGATCCACTTGATCGGATCGGCGTTGATCTCCGCCATGCGCCGGTCCTTGTCCGGCACGACGTTCACCCGGCCGATCCTCGCGAAGTCGCCGGAGGAGCCGATGACATCGGCGGTGCCGTCCCAGTTGTTGCCGACGAACATCACCTCGCGCAGCGCGTCGTCGGGGGAGTCGGCGGACGCCGAGGCGGCGGGGAGACAGGCCGCCAGGGCGAGGGCGGCGGCGACGGTGCACAGGTGCCGGGAGCGGAAGGCAGACATGGCTGCACTCTCCTCGGGGGTGGGGGCAGTCTGAATACAGCGTCGTTCAGAGTGACTTACTGGAAAGTAAGGAAGGGGTGCCCTTCTCCACAAGACTCCGTGCACGACAAAATCGGGGTTCGGCGCGGGCGGACCACGGGGAGGCACGGTGACGGGCAGGCTCAGAGGGCCGACCGGGCGCTACGGCGGCAGGTCCGCCCAGGAACGCCAGGCCGAGCGGCGCCGGCGTTTCCTGGACGCGGCGCTCCAGCTGTTCGGCGACACCCCGGGCTACCGCGCCACGACCGTCGCCGCGCTCAGCGAGGCCGCGGGACTCTCGACCCGCCAGTTCTACGAGGAGTTCCGCACCCTCGAGGACGTCCTCGCCGACCTGCATCTCCAGGTCAACGGCTGGGCGGAGGAGGCCGTGCTGGCGGCGGCCACGGCGACGGAGGGCAGGCCGCTCGGCGAACGCGCCGACGCGATCTTCCGGGCCTACGCCGGGAACGTCACCGCCGACCCGCGCCGCATCCGCATCACCTTCGTCGAGATCATCGGGGTCAGCCCGCGCCTGGAGGAACAGCGGCTCGCCCGCCGCTCGCGCTGGGTCGACCTCATCTGCGACGAGGCGGCCGCAGCCGTCACCCGGGGCGAGGCCACCCGCAGCGACCACCGCCTCGCCGCCGCCGCGTTCATCGGCAGCGTGAACGGGCTTCTCCACGACTGGAGCGCGGGCTGGGTGGACGCGACGCTCGACGAGGTGGTCGACGAACTCGTCCGCCAACTGCTTTCCATACTGCGGCCGTTGGAGGGGGACTCCTGAGCCGGGCGCGCGCTCAGCCGCCGAGCCGGTCCAGCGCCGCCACCACCGGCGCCACCCCGTCCTCCTCGCGCAGCCGCGCCCCGAGCGCCGCCGCCCGGGTGCGGTACGCCGGGAGCGACACGGCACGGCCGAGCGCGGCGGCGAGCGCGCCCTCCGTCACCCGGCGCAGGGGCAGCGCGCACGGGGCCACGCCCAGGGCGACCAGCCGGGCCGCCCAGAAGGACTCGTCGAACTGCACCGGCACCGGCACGGCCGGCACCCCGGCCCGCAGCCCGGCCGCGGTGGTGCCCGCGCCCGCGTGATGCACGACGGCCGCCATGTGCGGGAAGAGCAGGGAGTGCGCTGCCTCCCCGACGGTCAGCATGTCGTCCCCGTCCGCCGCGAGCCCGCCCCAGCCCCGCTGGATCACCCCGCGCAGCCCCGCCCGGCGCAGCGCCCGCACGATCAGCGCGCTCAGCCCGTCCGGGTCGGGCACCGTCGCGCTGCCCAGCCCGACGAACACCGGCGGCGGCCCGGCGGCGAGGAACTCCCGCACCGCGCCGGGGAGTCGGGACCGGCCGTCGTACGGCCACCAGTATCCGGCGATGTCCAGGCCGGGCCGCCAGTCGCGCGGGCGGGGCACCACCAGCGGGCTGTAGCCGTGCTGCACCGGCCAGCCCCGCCGCTCCCGCTCCCGGCGCAGGGCACCGGCGCGGACGGCGGACAGTCCCAGCCCGGCCCGTACGCCGGGCACGACGGTCGCGAAGACCTGCTCCACGGCGGCGTTCACGCCGTGCCCGGCGACCCGGTTGGCGACACCGCCGAGGGAACGGTCGCCCAGCAGCGGCGGCCCGAACTCCCGGGTGGGGGCCATCGGCTGGAGGTTCAGGCCCAGACTCGGCAGCGCGAGGCCCTCGGCCACGGCCACGCCCAGCGGGGCGACCGGCGCGGCCAGCAACAGCACGTCGGCGGCGCGCGCGGCGGCCACCAGGTCCTCCGTCATCCGGCCCATCACGGCCCGGGCCATCGACGCCATCCGCAGCAGCTTCCCCGCGCCCGTCGTACTGCGGTGCAGTCTCCGTCCGCGGGGGGACTCCAGTTCGTCCTTCGGATCGACCGGCAGCCCGTGGAAGCGCACCCCGGACCCGGCCACCAGCGGCTCGAACCTCGCGTGGGTCACCAGGGTCACCTCGTGACCGGCGCGCACCAGACCGTGCCCGAGACCGGTGAACGGGGCCACGTCGCCCCGGGAACCCGCTGTCATGATCGCGACTCGCACGGGGGGAGTATGCCCACCTCGCGGCCCGCCCAACGGCAGCCCGGCCCGGACGCGCCGGATCCGGCTACCTGGCCACGCCGAGCTGCCGGGCGGCCGCGTCCACCGTCTGCTCCAGCAGCGTGGCGATGGTCATCGGACCGACGCCGCCGGGCACGGGCGTGATCAGCGCGGCCCGCTCGACGGCCGAGTCGAAGTCGACGTCACCGACGTTGCCCGCGTTGTAGCCCGCGTCGATCACGACCGCGCCGGGCTTGATGTCCTGGCCCTTGATCAGCCGTGCCCGGCCCACCGCGGCGACCACGATGTCCGCCTCGCTCACGGCAGCGGACAGATCCCGGGTCCGGGAGTGGCAGTAGGTCACCGTCGCGTCCCGGGCGAGCAGCAGCATGCCGGCCGGCTTGCCGAGGATGGCGCTGCGGCCCACCACCACGGCGCGCTTGCCGGACGGGTCGACGTCGTACGCGTCGAGCAGCCGCATGATGCCGCCGGGCGTGCAGGACACGAAGCCGGGCAGGCCGAAGCTCATCGTGGCGAAGGAGGCGAAGGTGACGCCGTCGACGTCCTTCTCCGGCGCGATGGCCTCGAACGCGGCCCGCTCGTCGATGTGTTCGCCCATCGGGTGCTGGAGCAGGATGCCGTGCACGGCCGGATCGGCGGACAGTTCCCGCAGCGTGGCGACCAGTTCCCCGGTGGTGGTCGTCGCGGGCAGCTCGACGTGCCGCGAGGCGATCCCCGCCGTGCGGCAGCGGTTCTGCTTCATCCGGACGTAGGTGACGGAGGCCGGGTCGGCGCCGACGAGCACCGTCGCCAGACACGGTGCGGTGCCGGTGCGGGCGGTGAGGTCCGCGGCGCGTCTGCCGGTCTCCTCGACGAGGGTGCGGGCGAGCGCGGTGCCGTCCATGAGGCGTGCCTGAGCCATGATCCACTCCTGGGTCGATCGATCTCGTCGCCCAGGCGCACGGCATGTCAGTGGATGAGGGCCGCTCCCCGGTGGTGCTCCACCTCAGCGCCAGTCACGGTCCACGGCCAGCCTAACCGAGGCCTCCGCCGCTCGCGGCGCCGGCCCCGGTGACCTCGGCCGACCGGTGACCTCGGCCCACCCGGTCACCTCGGCCGGCCCCGGCGCAGGGGCCGGGCCGAGGGGAGCGGACGGGGCGCGCGGGAGGACCGGACGGCGGCGAGCGGGTGCGGCCGGGCGCGGCGCAGCAGGGTCCGCAGCGCGGCCACGGCCATCTGCCGCCGCGCCACGGCGGCCGGCCCGGAGCGGCGGGCCCGGCGCGCGGGGGCCGGTGCCAGCCCCGCGCGCGCCGAGAAGCTCCAGCTCATCCGGGTGCTGAACCGGATGAGCGGCAGGCGGGGCGCTATTCGTCCCATGCCTGGATCATGGTCTGCTCGACGATCTTGCCGTCCCGCAGCCGGATCATCGACTCGGAGAGCACCCGGACACCGTCCGGGTACAGACACGACTCGCTGTAGGCGGCCCGGTCGCCCTGGACGATGCACTCCTCCATCTTGTGCGTCATGTCCCGGCTGTAGACGTCGTTGAGCATGGCTTCGATCTCGTCGCGGCCGTGCATGACCATGGGATGGCTGGGCTGGGTGTTGCGGTCGACGACCCGTAGTTCCGCGTCGTCGGCGTAGAGCGACATCAGGCCGTCCGCCGACTGGCCTTCCAGACCCCGGCGCAGTGTGTCGGCGCTGAAGGCGGGGCTCGTGCTGGTGCCCATGATGACCTCCTTCGAGGCGCGCGCGATCCGGCTGGCGACGGGCGCCGCGGCCTCAGTAAGAGCGTCCTCCGGTCCACGGGGACCGGCAAGCGCGGCGGGATCCGTACCGTACGGAGGCGGGATCCGTACCGTACGGCGGCGGGATGCGCACCGCACGGGTGAACGAGGGCACCGGGGCCGGTCTCCGCCTGACGGGTGAGTGGCGGCCGCGGACCGTGTCCGGCGCGGGCGACGGGCGTTGCTGAGGGCATGATCTCTCCTCGTCGTATTCTCGCCGCCGCGTGCCTCGCCGCCGGGGTCACCGCCATCGCCGCGCCCGCGGCGAGCGCGGCGGACGCGGTCGCCCAGCCCGACGGCAAGCTGAGCCCGCTCAGCACCCTGGACTCGCTCGCCGTCAGCGACATCCCCGAGCAGCACCAGGAGACGCTCCCGCGGCCGTCCGACCAGGTGCGGCAGCTGAGCCGGCTGAACGACCTCAGCCAGCTCCAGCAGGTCACCGACCTGGCCGCCCCGGTCACCGGGCTGCTGCCCGGCCTCGAGTACTGATCCCGGCACCGCACACCGAGCCTCCCGCCCGCCCGGCCGCGTCCCGACGCGGCCGGGCGTGTTGTGTCCGCCGTCCGCTTCCGCAGTGGCGATTCGCGCGTAGGGTCGGGCGCAGGGACACAGCGTCCGCAGACGGAAGGGGACCCAGCAGCCATGGCGCAGGAAGTACGCGGCGTGATCGCACCCGGCAAGGACGAGCCGGTCCGAGTGGAGACGATCGTCGTGCCCGACCCGGGCCCCGGCGAGGCCGTGGTGCGGATCCAGGCCTGCGGCGTCTGTCACACGGACCTGCACTACAAACAGGGTGGAATCAGCGACGAGTTCCCCTTCCTGCTCGGCCACGAGGCCGCGGGCGTCGTGGAGTCGGTGGGCGACGGCGTCGAGGACGTGGCGCCCGGCGACTTCGTGATCCTCAACTGGCGTGCGGTGTGCGGACGTTGCCGGGCCTGTCTGCGCGGCCGTCCCTGGTACTGCTTCGACACCCACAACGCGAAGCAGCGCATGACCCTCACCGACGGCCGGGAACTCTCCCCGGCGCTCGGCATCGGCGCGTTCGCCGAGAAGACCCTGGTCCACGCGGGCCAGTGCACCAAGGTCGACCCGGACGTCTCCCCGGCCGTCGCCGGCCTGCTGGGCTGCGGGGTCATGGCGGGCATCGGCGCCGCGCTCAACACCGGCCACGTCGGCCGGGGCGACACGGTCGCCGTGATCGGCTGCGGCGGCGTCGGCTGCGCCGCCGTCGCGGGCGCGAACCTGGCCGGAGCGGCGAAGGTCATCGCCGTCGACATCGACGGCCGCAAGCTCGACAAGGCGCGCTCGCTGGGCGCCACCCACACCGTCAACTCCAAGGACACCGACGCCGTCGAGGCGATCCGGGAGCTGACCGGCGGGTTCGGCGCCGACGTCGTCATCGAGGCGGTCGGCCGCCCCGAGACCTACCGCCAGGCCTTCTACGCCCGCGACCTGGCCGGCACCGTCGTCCTGGTCGGCGTACCCACGCCGGAGATGAAGCTCGAACTGCCCCTGCTGGACGTCTTCGGACGCGGCGGGTCCCTCAAGTCCTCCTGGTACGGCGACTGTCTGCCCTCGCGCGACTTCCCCATGCTGATCGATCTGCACCGCCAGGGCCGCCTGGACCTGGGCGCGTTCGTCACCGAGACCATCGGACTCGACGAGGTGGAGAAGGCGTTCGAGCGGATGCACCAGGGCGACGTGCTGCGCTCGGTGGTGGTGCTGTGACCGCCCCGCGCATCGAACGCCTGGTGACCTCGGGCCAGTTCACGCTGGACGGCGGCACCTGGGATGTCGACAACAACGTCTGGCTGGTCGGCGACGACCACGAGGTCGTCGTCGTCGACGCCGCCCACGACGTCGACGCCATCGCCGCGGCCGTCGGCTCCCGCAGGCTGACGGCCATCGTGTGCACCCACGCCCACAACGACCACATCGGCGCCGCGCCCGCCCTCGCCGAGCGCACCGGCGCCACGATCTGGCTGCACGCCGACGACCTGCCGCTGTGGCGCCAGACCCACCCGGAGCGCGAGCCGGACGCCTGGCTGCGCGACGGCCAGGTCATCGAGGCCGCGGGCGCCGACCTCAGGGTGCTGCACACCCCGGGCCACGCACCCGGCGCGGTGTGCCTGTACGACCCCGGCCTCGGCGCGGTGTTCACCGGGGACACCCTCTTCCAGGGCGGACCGGGCGCGACCGGGCGCTCCTGGTCGCACTTCCCGACGATCATCGACTCCATCCGCGACCGGCTGCTGACCCTGCCGCCCGAGACGAAGGTGCTCACCGGCCACGGCGACGCCACGACCATCGGAGCCGAGGCCCCGCACCTGAAGGAGTGGATCGACCGCGGCCACTGACGACCGCGGCATCCAGGTGAACCCGACGTAAAAGGCGACAGGAGGTGTCCGGATGAACGGGCAGTCTCGAAGCACGTGAGAGCACGAGCGAGAGGCCGCCGAAGGACATGGACAAGCCGTTGCAGGGCAAGGTGGCGCTCGTCGCCGGGGCGACCCGGGGCGCGGGCCGGGGGATCGCCGTCGAACTGGGAGCGGCGGGCGCCACCGTGTACGTCACCGGGCGCACCACCCGCGAACGCCGCTCCGAGTACGACCGTCCCGAGACCATCGAGGACACCGCGGACCTGGTCACCGAGGCGGGCGGCGAGGGCGTCGCCGTGCCCACCGACCACCTGGAGGCCGACCGGGTGCGCGCCCTGGTCGAGCGCATCGACACCGAGCGCGGGCGCCTGGACGTCCTGGTGAACGACATCTGGGGCGGCGAGAACCTCTTCGAGTGGGAGTCGCCGGTCTGGGAGCACGACCTCGACAACGGACTGCGGATGCTCAGGCTGGCCGTCGACACGCACGCGATCACCAGCCACCACGCCCTCCCGCTGCTGCTGCGCCACCCCGGCGGTCTGGTCGTGGAGATGACCGACGGCACGGCCGAGTACAACGGCAGGAACTACCGCAACTCCTTCTTCTACGACCTGGCGAAGACGGCCGTGCTGCGCATGGGCTTCGCCCTCGGCGAGGAGCTCGGCCCGCGCGGGGCGACCGCCGTCGCGCTCACCCCGGGCTGGCTGCGCTCGGAGATGATGCTGGAGCATTTCGGCGTCCGCGAGGACAACTGGCGCGACGCGCTGGAGCGGGTGCCCCACTTCGCCATCTCCGAGACCCCGCGCTACGTCGGCCGGGCGGTCGTCGCGCTCGCCGCCGACCCGGCGGTCGCCCGCTTCAACGGCCGGTCCCTCTCCAGCGGCGGTCTCGCCCAGGTCTACGGCTTCACCGACCTCGACGGCACCCGCCCGGACGCCTGGCGATACCTGGTCGAGGTCTCCGACCCGGGCAAGCCGGCGGACACGACGGGCTACCGCTGACCGACACGACACGGCTCGCCCTGGCGCGTCCGTGACTTCCGTACGCTCTTCACCGCCACCACGCTCAGCCGACTCGGCACGAACGTCGGCCATGCGGCCGTCCCGCTGGTGGCCGTGGCCGCGCTCGACGCGGGCCCCGGCGAGGTAGGTGCGCTCGCCGCGCGGACGGGCCCCGGCTGTGGGCCGCCGGGGCGGGCCGGGTGCCGGCGATGGCCAGGACCGGCACGGAGAACATCCTCTCGGTGAGCCTGCGCCGGCGGATGACGCCGGACGAACTGCCCGGCCGGATGAACGCCACCTTCCGGTCCGTGCTCACCGGCGCGCTCGCCGCCGGGGCCGCACTGCCGGGGCTGCTCGGCGAGATGGCGGGGGTGCGCGTGACGCTGTGGGCGGGCGCCGTGGGGGCCTCGCCCGTGCTCCTGTCCCCGCTGCGCGTCCCCGTCGCGCCGGGGGTGGCCCATGTCACCGTTTCGTTGCGAAACGCCCGGGGATGCAACCCCGGGCCGGCGGAGCCGGTCTAGGGCACAGAGTCGCACGGCACACGTGCGCCGTACCGGGAAGGTCGGAACCACCCATGGGGGACATACGCAGACGAGGAGCCGCCGTCGTCGGGGCGGGTGCGCTGATGGCGCCGCTCGCCCTCGGTCTCGGCGCCGCTCCCGCGCAGGCCGCGAGCTGCACCACGCAGACCGGGCCCTACCAGAAGAAGGTCGAGAAGTTCCTCGGACTTCCGGTCGACGGCGTGCAGTCGCCCGCCGACTGCACGAAGATCAAGGCCTTCCAGGACAAGCACGGCATCAAGCCGAACATCGGCTACGCGGGCCCCGTCACCTGGGGCGTGATGGACCTCATGCTCAAGCAGCGGGCCGTGGGGAACAACCCCAACAAGGACGGCAGGTGCCCGACGAACAAGGGCCGTATCGCCTGTGTGAACCTCACGCTGCAGATCAGCTGGATCCAGGACGGCAGCCGGCTCGTGTACGGCCCGGTGCCGGTGCGCACCGGCCGCAACGGCTACGAGACCCGGACCGGACTGAAGAAGATCTACTGGCGTGACATCGACCATGTCTCGTCGATCTACGACGTCCCCATGCCCTACAGCCAGTTCTTCGACGGCGGCCAGGCCTTCCACTCGGTGAAGGTGAGCATGTGGAACCCGCCGGGCTCGCACGGCTGCGTCAATATGACGACGACCACAGCCAAGAAGTACTGGGGCCTGCTGAAGAAGGGCGACGACGTCTTCGTGTACGGCCGCAAGCCGGGCACCTGAGCCGAAGCCGGGCAGGTCGGGGCCGTGAACCGCACGCGGGTCGGGCCCCGTCCACCCTCTGGACACTTGAATTCCGCTCGAAGTCCGGGCCGCTCGGACGTGATCAGCGACACGGTCCGATATGCCCGGCTTGTACATCCTTACTCACACGGCCTTCACCACTGGCGCCGTATGCTTCACAGCATGTCCACCAGTGTTGAAACCGTTTCCGAGCGATCGGCCGCGGAGGTCAACGAGGAGATCCGGGCGCTGTGGCGCCGGGCGGGCGGGACACTGACCATCGAGCAGCGCGAGGAATACCAGCGGCTCGTGATGGAGTGGGCCGCCGTGGCCCCGCAGCAGACGCGGGCGGCGTGAGCGCCGCTCACCCCCAGGTCGCCGAGTAGTACCTGCGATAGGCCTGGCGGTCCTGTTCCGCGCGGATGAACCGCGTGGCGGCGAGGGCCACCAGGCTTCCGGCGATGATCAGCAACCCCGGCCCCACGTTCCTGGGGTCGGCCAGCCTCGACAGCAGCGTCGACGCCTGAACCCCGTTCACCGGCGCCGACGCCCCCGGCGTGGTGCCACCGGGCGCGACCGCGCCCGTGCCCGCCGGGCCCGAACCGCCGTTCTGCGCGGGCGCGCCGCCGCCCTGCTGCTGTCCCGCGCCGATCAGCCGGACGTCCAGCACCTCCATGGCCTCGGTCACCGGCTGGAAGAACGTCGTACCGCCCACCGTGCAGTCGCCGCTGCCGCCCGAGGTGATGCCCAGCGCGATGCCCTCGGAGAACAACGGGCCGCCGCTGTCACCGGGTTCGGCGCACACGTCCGTCTCGATGAGGCCGCTCACGCTGCCCTCGGGGTAGTTGACGGTCACATCGAGGTTGCGGACCACCCCGTCGTCCAGGCCGCTGGTGCTGCCGCTGCGGAACACCCGCTGCCCGACCGAGGGTTCGGCCGTGCCCGTGATCCGCACCCCCTGGCCGCCGCCCACGTCCACCACGTCGGCGCCATCGCCCGCGCGGCCCCCGGCGTACGCCACCAGCGAGTAGTCGTCGCCGGGGAAGCTGTTGCGCACGGTCCGGCCGACCTCCTGGCTGCCCCGCGCGTCGGAGAACCACACCGAGCCGGTGGGCCCGCAGTGACCGGCCGTCAGGATGAAGTCCGAGCGGCCGTCCGTGACATTGAAGCCGGCCGAGCAGCGCCCCGCCGTGGACAGGATCGGCCGCGCCCCGTTCAGCCGGGTGGTGAAGACGCTGTCCGTGCGCTCCATGCGCACCGGGGCGCCGAGGTCGTCCGACAGGTCCTTCAGCTTGCCCCAGTCGGCTGCGGAGACCGTGGGGTCGGCCCGCAGCACCACCTCGTTGGCGCGGTAGTCCACCGCCCAGGCCGTGCCCGCCACCACCGGCATCGCGTTCAGGGCCGTGGTCGCCGACCTCAGCTCGCCGAGGCTGTGCGGGACGACCTTCGCCGTGGCACCCGCCTTCCGCACCTCGGCGGCGGCACGGGAGTCGGTGACCGCGACCACCGGCCGCCCGTCGGCGTCGATCCAGCTGCCCGCCGCCCGGGAGTCGCCGAGCCGGGCCACCAGGTCCGCCCCGGCGGCACCGGGCGCGGCCGTGACGGAGGCGTTCGGCGGGGCGGGCTCGCTCGCGACCGCCCTGCCGACCATGGTGCCTCCCAGAAGAAGGCCGCCGACGGCCGCCAGCCGTGTCACTCGCCGGACGATCCGTCGTCGTGCGTGCCCCATGCATGGCTCCAAAACCCCTCAAGGACGCGGCGTTCACACCGCGCGGGCGCTCCCGCAGTCGAGCGCCCACCCTCCATACGCACCGTGTCCCCGGGGTGTTCAGCCGGTCAGGCCTTGCGGGCCACCCCGCCGAACATCGCGACCTCCTCCGGCTCCGCGCCGTCCGTCCGCTCGGGCCGCCAGCGCGAGCAGGACACCACGCCCGGCTCCAGCAGGTCGAGCCCGTCGAAGAAGCGGGTCACGGCCTCGGGCGTGCGCTGGGTCAGCTTCGGGGTGCCGTGCTCGTTCCAGAACTTCACGGCCTCGTCCACGTCCGGCATCGACGGGCTGGTGATGGTGTGCGAGAGCACCAGGTGGCTGCCCGCGGGCAACGCGTCCGTGAGCCGCTTCACCAGGCCGTACGGGTCCTCGTCGTCGCCGATGAAGATGACCACGCCGAGCAGGATCAGCGCCACCGGCTTGCTGAAGTCCAGTGACCTGGAGGCGTGTTCGAGGATCGCGTCGACATTGCGCAGATCCTCGTCGAGGTAGTCGGTACGGCCCTCGTCGGTGCTGGTGAGCAGCGCGCGGGCGTGGGCCAGGACCAGCGGGTCGTTGTCGACGTAGACGATCCGCGACTCGGGGGCGGTCCGCTGGGCCACCTCATGGGTGTTGTCGGCGGTGGGCAGGCCCGTGCCGATGTCCAGGAACTGGCGGATGCCCCGGTCGGCGACCAGATGACGCACGGCCCGGCCCAGGAAGAGCCGGTCGGCGCGGGCGTACTCGCCGATTCCCGGGTGGAGTTGGCGGATCTGGTCACCGGCGGCGCGGTCGACCTCGTAGTTGTCCTTGCCGCCGAGCCAGTAGTTCCAGATCCGCGCGGTGTGCGGCTGCGAGGTGTTGATGCGGGCTCGCAGCTCCTCCATGGTGGGTTCTGCGGCCGCCGGGTTCTCGGTCACGGGATTCAGCTCCTGGGATGCCGGGTCGAAGCGGGGGGCAACGAGCAATCTAGACAGCTCAGTTGATCTCCGCCACATCCATGCCCGGTCGGGACCGGCTCGGTTCGTCGCCCCACACCGAATCGGTGCCGGCGGACGGCAGCAGCAGCGCGGTGAGCCGGGGGCCGCCGTGTCCGCCGAGCTGTGCGCCGTTCTCCCGGTCGGTCACACCACGGCTCCCTGTCCTGGGCCCTGGAGCCATGGTCCCGCACCAGCCGCCGGTCGGGACAGCGCCGGGACCCAGGGCGCTTCTGACGGATCTCCGCGGCGTCGCGACGCCCGGTACGCCCGCACCGGACGCCGCTCCTGCTCCCACGGAGATCCATCAGAAGGGACCTAGACTGCCGGGCATGGACACCACCACACTCGACCGGCTCGCCGCGGGGAAGTACCTCCTGGTCACCAGCTACCGCAAGAACGGCACGCCGGTCCCGACCCCGGTGTGGGTCGTGCGTGACGGCGACGCGCTGGGAGTCTGGACGGCCGCCGACTCCTGGAAGGTGAAGCGGATCCGCAACCGGGCCGACGTCCTGGTCGGCCCCTGCGACCTGCGCGGCAACCCGACCGGCGAGCAGGTCCCCGGTACGGCCGAGATCTGCGACGAGGCGGCGAGCGCCCGCTACCGCAAGCTCGTCGCCCGCAAGTACGGCATCCTCGGCCGGCTCACCCTGCTCGGCAGCCGGCTGCGCCGCGGGAGCAAGGGAACCCTCGGCATCCGGGTCGTGCTCACCTCCGGCTGACACCGGGGTCCGGTCAGGTCCAGGCGCGGTAGGGCTCGTCGACCAGCTGGAACACGGGCTCGCCGCGCACCGGGTCCTTGGCCGTGGAGAGCCGGACGCGGTCGCCGCTGTGGATGCCGATGGGCGGGCCCATCACCCGCCCGCGGATCACGAAGCCCTCGGCCATCTCGATCAGCGACACATTGCGCGCGGCGGGGGTGTTGCGGTGCACCACCGTGGAGTGGCGGACCGTGCCGGCGCCCTCGCTGCGCTCGGTGCGCAGGTCGCTGCCCTGACAGACCGGACACAGCAGCCGGTGGTACATCGCGGTGCCGCACCAGTTGCAGCGCTGGAAGTGGATCGTCTCGGGGGCGGCCTCCGCGGCGCGGCCGACGGGACGGTGGTCGAGAAGGCCCGCGGCGAAGCCGCCCGCCTGCTGAGCGACGCTTCCTGAGTGGTGGTACACGCTGGTCAACTCCCTGCGCTCGGCCGGAATCCCGCACGCGGCAGGCCGCGCACGACTGTGCGCGGTTGACCGTGCCACCGTGCACGGCCACAGCGTATGGCACTGAGTGCCAGGCGTAAAGGTACTCGGTCCCAGTATTTTAGGTACTGGGTTCCAGGCGTTCTCCGGGGCCTCAGCCGCGGGTCAGCGTGGTCTCCAGTTCCTGGACCACGCGCCACAGCGGAGCGTCCCGCCGGGCGACCGCGATCACGACGTCCTCGGCCTCCGCGGTCCGTACGGCAGGTGCCGCCGGGCCCGTGTCGAACGCGGAACGCACCAGGCCCAGCGCGTGGTCCACCGCCACCTCCGGGTCGCTCGCGCCGTCGGAACGCAGCCAGGAACGCAGGGCGTTGTTGTGCGCGGCGACCACCGCGGCCGCGATCACATCGGCCCGGAGGGTCCCGTCCGGTCGGTGCCGCAGCCGCCGGCGCAGATAGTCGCCGAGCGCCCGCTGGTAGCGCCACACGACCGACAGTTCGTACGCCCGCAGGCCGGGCACCTTCCTGGTGAGCCGGTAGCGCTGGGCCGAGAAGCCCGGGTTCTCGGCGTACATCAGCAGCACCAGCCGGGCCGCGTCGCACGCCCGGCGCACCGGGTTTTCGGTGCTGTCGCCCTCGGCCAGGAACGCCGTCATGTCGGCCAGGCAGCGCTCGTGGTCGGGGAAGACCACGTCCTCCTTGGACGGGAAGTACCGGAAGAACGAACGCCGTCCGACACCGGCCAGGGCCACGATGTCGTCCACGGTGGTCCGTTCGTACCCCCGTTCCGTGAACAGCCGGAACGCCGCCTCGACCAGGGCGTCCCGCATGGGGGGCTTCCTGGCCGCGCCGGACCTCTCGTCGCGCCGGGGCGCCGTGCTGCTGGAGCTCATGGACGGGAAACGTAGCAGTCGGGAGGGGCCGGATGGCACTCAGTGCAGGCAGAGCAGGGAACTGAGTGCCCTTGATCACCCGGAGGGTTCCCACCTGCGCGTATACCGCCGGGAGCGGCCGAGTAGCCTGACCGGGCCCGGTGACCGCCCCGGGCGCGCACCATCGAGGAGGCCCGCATGACCGGCGCCCGGCACCGTCTGCTGTACGTCACCGACCTCTCCTATCCGGCGCGCGGGCGGCGCTACTGCGACGAGGACATCCGGCTCACCGCCCGGCTGCGGGAGGACTTCAACCTCGCCCTGTGCCATCCGCGTGACGCGGCGGCGCTGATGCAGGCCTTCGACGCCGTGGTCGTGCGCAACAGCGGCCCCGTCCTCGGCCACCTCGACGCCCACGACGACTTCCGCGCCCGCGCCCTGCGCGACGGGGTGCGGGTCTACAACCCGCTCGACGGCAGGGCGGACATGGCGGGCAAGCAGTATCTGCCGGACCTGAGCGCGGCCGGGTACCCGGTGATCCCGACCGTCGACCGCGCGGCCGACCTGCACCGGCTGCCGTCGGCCGGGCGTTATGTGATCAAGCCCAAGCTCGGCGCCGACTCCATAGGCCTGCGGATCGTCACCGCCGTCGGACCGGACGACGTGACCGACGGCGAGGTCCTGGTCCAGCCGTACATCGACTTCGCCTACGAGGTCTCCTTCTACTTCGTCGACCACGACTTCCAGTACGCGCTCCACGCGCCCGACCCGGACCGGCGCTGGGAGCTGCGGCCGTACGAACCGACCGCCGAGGACCTGGAGTTCGCCCGGTCCTTCATCGACTGGAACGGTCTCGCGCACGGCATCCAGCGCGTCGACGCCTGCCGGGCGCCCGGCGGCGAGCTGCTGCTGGTGGAGCTGGAGGACCTCAACCCGTATCTGTCGCTCGACGCCCTGCCGCAGGAGCGCCAGGACGCCTTCGTCGCGGCGATGTCCGCGTCCCTGCGGCGCTTCCTGGCCGAGGCCTGACGGGGCGCCCGGCCCCGACGCCGGCACCGACGCGGGCAGCCGACAGGCCCGGGCCTCAAGGGGAGTCGGCCCGGGCGTCGGCCCGGCTGAGCCCGGACCTGTGGGATGGGGAGCAGGTCCGAGCGGGGACCCAGCCGGCGTACAGGGGTGCGGCCCGGGCGGTCGGCGCCCGGCGGAAGAAGGTCCGGCGCGGCCGGTTGGGCCGACCGGGGCGTCAGCGCCCCGCGGCCGTGCGGTCGGCCAGGGCCTCGCTCACCGCCCGCACACTGCGCGCGATGTGCTGCAACTGCATGACCTCGGCCGCGTACAGCTTGATGGTGTGCTCGATGACCGACTCCGGCATGCCGAGCCGCGGCAGGTCGGCGCGGGCGGTCTGGAGTGCCGTGCGGGCGACCCGGATCTCCTGCTGGACCTGGATCTGCGCGTGCCGGGCCAGCAGGACGGGATGACGCATCAGCGCGGGATAACTGGCGTAGCGCGCCGGCACGAGCTCGCGCAGCCACTTGGCGGCCGAGCGCTCCCAGTCGTAACTGCCGGGAGTCTTGACCTGGCACGGCCAGTCCGGGCCTGTGCGCATCGTCATCATGGTCATGATCATCGCTTCCGGGTCGTGCGGCGTCGTGGGGATCTCGACGGGGTCGTGGGCGGCCCCGGCCTAGGGGATGACCGGGGCCGTCCACGGGGGCTATCGCAAGCGATGCCCGACCGGACATCCGGCTGCCGACGCGGGTAGGTGACGGCGGGGCCGGGTGTCCGCGACAGTATTTATATATACCGCCGGGTATGCAATAAGCATGAAAAAATTCATGCGGCATTTGCGGTGAAGCGTGCCGAAGAGAGGCCCTCGACGACCTCAGTCCTTGAGGAAGAATTGATGTTGCTCGGAGATCTGCTCGTACTCCTCGAGCCGCGCGTGGGTGCGCTCGGGGTCCGCGTCGGTCATGGCCTGGAGCAGGGCGGAGGCCATCAGGCCGGGTGCCGCGTAGGAGTCGAACACCAGCCGGGACCCGGTTCCGGTGGCGAAGGTGACGTCGGCCTCGTCGGCCAGCGGGCCGAGCGCCAGGTCGGTGATCAGCGCCACCCGCAGCCCCGCCCCGCGCGCCACCCGCACAGCGGTGAGGGTCTCCTGCGCGTGCCGGGGCATGGAGAACGCCAGCACCCAGGTGCCGCCCGCCTCGTGCGACTGGAGCAGCGCGTCGTAGGCGACACTGCCGCCGCGCGTCACCAGGCGTACGTCCGGATGGATGCGGCGGGCCGCGTAGGCGAAGTACTCGGCCAGCGAGGCGGAGATTCGCAGGCCTAGGACGGTCAGCGGGGTCGACTGCGACAGTTTGCGGCCGATGTCGATCAGCTGGCCGGGGGCGGCGAAGTCGCGGCGCAGGTTCTCCAGGTTCTCGATCTCCGCGTCCACCGCGGCCTGGAGCTCGTTGCCGGTCTCCTCGGTGACCGACGGCCCGCCGATCGAGCCCAGCGCGATGGCCTGCAACTTCTCGCGCAGCGCCGGGTAGCCGCTGAAGCCGACCGCCGCCGCGAACCGGGTCACCGACGGCTGGCTCACCCCGACCCGGTCCGCGAGGTCGGTGATCGACAGGAACGCGGCCTCGGTGAGGTGGTCGATCAGGTACTGGGCGATGCGACGCTGGCCGGGGGAGAGCCGTGGCCTGTCGAAGAGCGTCCTGAGCTGTGAGGCCGGCGCGGCCTCCTCCTCGGCGGCAGCCTTGCCCGAGCTGATCGCCGACGCCTGTGCGCGTGCTTGCTGCTGCGATGGCACCGGTGTGCCTCCTTCATTGCCCACAGACGTTCAACATAGCTCACCGAACCCTCTGACCAGCGCGCTAGCGACCCATCAGACGACGTTCACCCCGTCGCGCAGACGCCGCCCGTCGGGGCGTTGGGGACCTTCTGATGGATTCCGTGGCGTCGGAGATCCGTCAGAAGGGCCCTACCGCCGGTACACCGTGATGGAGTGACCCACGTCCTCCACCGCCCGGCTGCTGTCCAGCAGCTCGGCGAGACGCCCCCGTGCCTTCGCCGCCGCCGAGTCGGAGACGACCAGCAGTCCGCGCACCCGGTTCACGGGGACGTGCCGGGGGTCGGCCGCCCTGATCCCGTAGTGGGAGGGCACACCGCTGCCCTTGTAGACGAGCCACACACGCTGTCCGGGCCAGCGCTCGCGCAGCCGCTCGGCGAGCCTGCCCAGGTCCTGGCCCCAGTCGACGTTGGAGTCGTGCAGCCGCAGCCGGGTGGCGGCCGGACCGCCGAACGCCTCGTTGGAGTACGGCAGATAGAAGGGGTACGCCCGCACCGAGCTGACCGCGACGAACAGCGCCAGCGTCGCCGCCACGCCCGCCACCCACCGCCGTCCGAGCGCGAGCACCCCGGCCGCCGCCACCGCGAGGAACATCGGCAGGAACACCGCGTACCGCGTCCCGAAGTCCCGCGAGCCCCACATCGCCGCCGCCAGCAGCACCGCGGCGGGCGCCAGCAGATAGGGCGCGGCCGGCCGCAGCCGCCGTACGGCGAGCAGCGACACCGAGCCGGCCGTCCAGAGGGCGAGCATGCCCAGCGGGGTCTTCACCAGCAGCGCGGCCGGCAGGTAGTACCAGAGCGAGCCGGTGTAGAGGCGGCCGAACAGGAACCCCTTCCAGGGCCGGTTCTCCAGGGCGAACTGGATGCGCATCCCGTCCCGGAACGGCTCCGGCAGCGGCAGCAGACCGACCAGCGTCCCGCGCAGCCCCCGTACGTCCGGCACCTGCTCCGGTGCCCACCGCAGCCGCGGATCCACCGTCAGATACACCGCCCAGACGGTCGCCAGGGCGGTCAGCGCCACAACTCCCGCGCCCCACAGGGACCTTGCCGGTGAGCTCGCCCGTGTACCCGGCCGTGCGCGCCGTACGGAGAGCGCGGCCACGGCCAGCAGCACCGGCACCGCGGCCAGCGCGTTCATCCGGGTGGCGACGGCCGCCCCCAGCGCGACCCCCGCGAGCGGCAGATACGGCCGTGGACGGCGACGGGCCCGCCACGCCAGCCACGCCGACGTCAGCAGGAACCCGGCCGCGGGCACGTCCAGCGTGGCCAGCGAGCCGTGGGCGATGACGTCGGGGGAGAAGGCGTACAGCGCGAGCGCCGCCAACCCGCCGGCGGGACCCGTCAGTTCGCGGGCGAAGGCGAAGACCACCAGGCCGAACAGCAGGGTGAGCGCGATCACCGGGAGCCGGGCGCAGAGCATCACCCGCCACGGGTCGTTGCCCGACTCGTACAACAGCCGCCGCCCCAGCAGCCCTTGGTCGGCGGGCAGCGGCTGCTCCAGCCGGGGCCCGGCGAACGCCGCGCCGGCGCCGATCAGCAGCTTGCCCAGCGGCGGGTGCTCGGGGTTGTGACGCAGACTGTGTTCGCGCCACTGGGCGACGGCCGCGCCCACGTACACCGGCTCGTCGATGGTGGGGGTCTGCCGCACGGCCGTGGTCATCATGGCGAGAGCCATCTGCCCGAGCAGCACCGCCACGGCCAGGCGGACCGCCCGGCGCGACCGCAGCACACGCCGGAGCCCCATGAGCAGTGAACGCCGCATTACCCCACCTTCGCACCGGTCGCCGCGAGAAGACCGGAACCGCCCTTTAAGTCGCCCCCCGGGCAGGGATACGGGCGGAAGGCGGCCGGACACTCAAGCGCGAGCGATCACCGCGCCCGGCGCCCCGCACTACGGCACCGGCACATCCGTGCCGGCCGCGCGCTACGGCACCGATACATCCGTGCCGGCCGCGCTGTGGCACGACGCCGCTGTGTCGGCCGCGCGCTACGGCACGACGCCGCCGGGCCGGCCGCGCGCTACGGCACCGGCGCCGCCGAGCCGCCCCCCCCGCTACGGCACGACACCGCCAGGCCGGCCCCCCGCTACGGCACGACACCGCCAGGCCGGCCCCGCGCTACGGCACGACACCGCCGTGCCGCCCCCCGCTACGGCACCGGCACGGCCGTCCCCGGCACCACCAGGTCCGCCCGGTGCCGGGTCGTCGCGATCAGGTCGGCGTTGCGCTGGTCGGTGCCCAGCACCCAGGCGACCGCCTCCTCGTGGGCCTTGCCGAACTCCTCGTGCCGGGCGACCAGCCGTCCGATCCGCTCGGTCTCCTCCAGCTCGCAGAACCACACCTCGTCCAGCTCCGCCCGCACCCGCGCCCAGGCACCCGTCTCCAGCAGCAGGTAGTTGCCCTCCGTGACCACCAGCCGCGCCGACGGCGGCACCGGCACCGCGCCCGCCAGCGGCTGTTCCAGGTCCCGTTCAAAACCCGGCGCGTACACCGTGTCCGGGCCGTCCGCCTCCACCCGCAGACGCCGCAGCAGAGCCGCGTACCCTGCCGCGTCGAAGGTGTCCGGGGCGCCCTTGCGGCCGCGTCGGCCCAGCCGGTCCAGCTCCACGTCGGCGAGATGGAACCCGTCCATCGGGACATGCGCCACCCACGGCTCGCCCTCCGCCTCCAGCGCGCGGACCAGCCCCTCGGCCAGCGTCGTCTTGCCCGAGCCCGGAGCGCCCGCGATGCCCAGCAGGGCACGTCCGCCGCCCGCGGCGAGGGCACGGGCACGGTCGAGAAGGTCGTCGAAGGTCACAGCCACACGAGGGAGTCTCGCAGCCGCACCCGCGGCCCGCCCGGGACGTCCTGAAGTACACCCGACCGCGGGCGAGTCGGTGACAGGGAGCCGCCGAGCGGGCAAAGGTGACCTCTGTGACGGATCTCGGTCTCCCCGAAGGAATCCAGGCCTGCCTGTTCGACCTCGACGGCGTGGTGACGCAGACGGCCGTGGTGCACGCGGCCGCCTGGAAGGAGATGTTCGACGCCTTCCTGCGCGAGCGCGACGGGCCCGGCTTCCGGCCGTTCGACGCGGTCGGGGAGTACGCCGAGCACGTGGACGGACGCCCCCGCGCCGACGGCGTGCGCACCTTCCTCGCGGCGCGCGGCATCACCCTGCCCGACGGCGGCCCGGACGACCCGCCGGCGGCGGACACCGTGCACGGCCTCGGCAACCGCAAGAACGCCCTGCTGCTGGAGAGGATCCGCACCGGCGGTGTCCAGGCGTACGACGGCACACTGCGCTACATCGACGCGGTGCGCGCCGCGGGGATGCGCACCGCCGTCGTCTCGGCCAGCGCCAACTGCCGCGACGTGCTGCGCGCGGTCCACGCCGAGGACCTGTTCGACGTACGGATCGACGGGGTCGTGGCCGCCGAACGAGGCCTGCCCGGCAAGCCCCGCCCCGACACCTTCCTCGCCGCCGCCCGCGACCTGGGCGTGGCGGCGGAACAAGCGGCGGTGTTCGAGGACGCGCTGGCCGGCATGGACGCCGGGCGCTCCGGCGGCTTCGGCTATGTCGTCGGCCTCGACCGCACCGGACAGGCCGAAGCGCTGTACGCGCACGGCGCCGACATCGTCGTGCGGGACCTCGCCGAACTGGGGGACACGGCGTGATCGACCACCACGCCCACCGGTCCCGGCGCCGGTGCCGCTCCCGCCGCCGCGACAGCCCGGGCACCGCCGCCCGGACAGCCGCCGACGGCACGGGCGGAGGTCCCGCGGACCCAGCCCCTCAGGGCCGCGGGACCTCGTCGGGTCCGACCCGGGTCATGCGGTCGGCCGTACGGCGGTCGGCGCGTGCCGGTGAAGTGGGTTAGTTTTTGCTTGTTTTCCCTGATACCAGCAGACCGTCCGGCGAGCCGTGCGAGCCGTGGGGGAGGGACAGGCGATGGCCGACACCGCGAGCGCCACCCGCGCCGGGACCCTGCGCCTGGCCCGCCCCGGCCCGACCGCGCTCGTCGCGGCCGGCTTCGTACTGGTCCAACTCCTGCTGGTCTCCCCGCGCATGGGCCTCGGCTGGGACGAGATCGTCTACGTCAGCCAGGTCGACGAGCACGCCCCCGCGGCCTTCTTCAGCGCACCCCGCGCCCGCGGGGTCACCCTGCTGGTGGCGCCGATCGCCTCCTGGTCGGACTCCGTCGCCCTGCTGCGCGTCTACCTCGCCGTCCTCGCCGGACTCGGTCTGTACCTGGCGCTGCGCGCCTGGCGCGGCCTGTTCCCCGAACGGGTCCTCGCCGCCGCGGGCGCCCTGTTCGCCACCCTGTGGGTGACCCTCTTCTACGGCCCGCAGGCCATGCCCAACCACTGGGTCGCGCTCGGCGCCCTGAGCTGCGCCGGCTGCCTGCTGCGGGCCCGCGCCGACCGTCACGACCGGGCGGCCCTGTGGGGCGTCGCCGCGAGCGCCGCCCTGATGGCGCTGATGCGGCCCGCCGACGCGGTCTGGGTGACCGTGCCGCTGCTCGTCCTCGCCCTCGCGGTACGGCGGTGGCGGCTGCTCGCCGCCCTCCTCGGGGGCCTCGCCGCCGGAGCGGCCGACTGGGTGATCGAGGCCCGCGTCAGCCACGGCGGCCTCGGCGAGCGGCTCGACGAGGCCTCCCGCATCCAGGGCGGCCTCGGCTGGAACGTCGCGGTCGGCGACCAGCTGCGCGGTCTCGCCGGCCGCACCCTGTGCCGGCCCTGCACCGGCGAACTGCCCCACCCGGTGATCACCCTGTGGTGGCTCGCGCTGCCCCTGCTGGCCGGGTTCGCCCTCTGGACCGCCGTCCGGGCCCGGCGCACCGAACGCACCCTCGTCCCGCTGGTCTGCGCCTGCACCGCCGCCTTCCCCTATCTGTTCATGATCGGCTACGCGGCACCGCGCTTCCTGCTGCCCGCCTACGCCCTGGTCGCGATCCCCGTCGCGGACGCGCTGTGGCATCTGGCGCGGGGCCCGCACGGCACCCCGCGGCCCCTCGTCACGGCCCTGGTCCTCGTCGCGGTCGCCGGGCACCTCGGCGTGCAGTTCCTCATAGCCCGGCACGTGGCCGAGCGCAGCGAGGGCGACCGCCGGGACTGGGCGCGCACGGCGGGCGAACTCCACCGGCTGGGCGTCCGCCCGCCCTGTCTGCTCACCGGCCACCAGGCCATCCCGCTCGCCCACTACACGGGCTGCGCCTCCGCCAACACCCACGGCCACAACGCCAACACCACCGACGCGGACGTCCTGCGCACCGCCCGCCGGATCCCGGTCGCCACGCTGAGCAGGCCCGGCGGACCACCGCCCGGCTACGCCCGCTCCTGGCCAGAGCACCGCTTCGGGGGGTTCGACGTGCGCGTGGCACCGGCGGTCCGGGAGGACACGGCCGGATGAGAACACCGCGCCGCTTGACGATCCGGGACGGCGGATCCGTATGAGGGGACAGCCGTGGAGGGTCGTCCCGGAGGGCAAAGCCGTATGACCTCGCAGCAGTACACCACCGTCGCCCCGACTCGCGGGCGCGCCTACTGGCGCACCGCGGGCTCGCTCGCCGTCGTGTCGGTCGCCGCGTTCCTCGCCCACCGGCACTGGCCGGTGCTGGAGAGTGGGGCGCTGCGGCTGGCCGTCGCCGACCAGGGGTGGCTGCTGGTGGGCGCGGCCGCGACACTGCTGACCTGGATGTTCTCGGCACTGGCCCAACAGGGCGCGATCGCGCGGCCGTTGCCGCCGAGGCGACTGGTGGCCACGCAGTTCGCCGCCTCGGCCGCCAACCATCTGCTGCCGGCGGGCCTCGGGGCGGGCGCGGTGAACCTGCGCTTCCTGACGCGCTGCGGAATCCCCTGCGCCCGTGCCATGACCGCGCTCGGGGTGAAGGCCGCCGCGGGTGCCCTGGTCCGCGGCGTCCTCATCGTCGTGCTGGCGCTCGCCTGCCCGGGTGTCCTCCAGGTGCCGCGTGTGCCGCCCGCGGTGGTGGCCGTCGTCCTCGCGGTGGCCGTCTCCCTGGCCCTGCTGTCGGCCGGCCCGCTCGCGCCCCGCTGCCGACGGGCGCTGGCGGGGGTGCGCGCGGACCTCCGGGAGGTGCACGGGCGCCCGTCGCGGGCGGCGGCTTTGTGGGGCGGCTCGCTGGCCTTCGCGCTGCTGCACGTGGCGATCCTGGTCGCCGTCACCGAGGCCGTCGCCCTGCCGCTGGGGCCCGCCCGGGTCGCCCTGCTCTACCTCGCGGCGAGCAGCGCGGCGGCCCTGCTGCCCTCGCCGGGCGGCCTCGGCTCGCTGGACGCGGTGCTCGCCCTGGCGCTGACGGCGGCCGGAGCCCCCGTCGACGCGGCCGCCTCCGCCGTCATGGGATACCGGCTGCTCACCGTCTGGCTGCCGCTGCTCCCCGGCCTGCTGGTGCTGGGACTGCTGCTGCGCCGCCGGGCGCTGTGACCCCCGCGGCCGCCCGCCGCGATGCGGGTCAGCGCCGCACCTGGCCGTGCCACCGGGCGAACTCCTTCCCCGGATCGCCCGTGCAGACCCACGGCGTGCGCGTGGCACGGCGGCCCAGCATCCCCAGCAGCGCGGCGGCGATGTCCAAAGCACCGGCGTAACAGGCCGCGTGCGCGAGATGGTTGAGGTCACGCAGCTCCCACGGCTCGACCGCCTCCCGCGACCGCCCGGGGATCCAGCGCTGCCAGGTGCGGCGTACGTCGCTGACGGCCACCTCGTGGCTCCAGTGCTGGCCGAGACGGACCCGGGCCTGATCGCCCCGGGCGGCGTCCAGGGCGTAGCGGTACTCCTCGGCACGGGCGTACTGCACCAGCACCGGCAGCGGGCAGCCGAACGGTGCCGCGCCCGCCGCGTCCCGGGCGAAGTCGTACATCTGGCCGTGCGTGCCGTGCCAGCGCGCCGAGTAGTAGTGCAGCACCTGGAGGTGGCCCTCGACGCTGTAGGGGTCGCGCCGGTGCAACTCGTCCCACCAGCGGGCCAGTTCGCGCCGCCGTGCGCCCGAGGCGTACAGCCGGGCGACGCTGATCAGCGAGATCCACGGCGTCGGGTCGGCCGGGTCCGCCTCCGCCGCCGTCAGACAGGCCCGCACCACGGTGTCGACGCGGTCCTGGTCGATGGGCACACCCCGGCCCGCCGCGATGGCCGTGTTGAAGGCACGGGCGGTCTCGGTGGCCGCCCGCAGCACCAGGGCGTCCGGGCTGTGCGGCTCGGCGGCCAGCCAGGACTCCACCATGGAGCGGCCCGCGCAGGCCTGTGCCAGCAGCCTCACGCGATGGCCGCGCGCGGCGAAGTGCGGGCCGGTCGCCCGCAGCAGTTCGCGCAGGCCCTGCCAGCGGCCGATGAGGATGTCCTGCCGGGCGGCGGTGAGCGCGGCGTCGCCGCAGTCGGGGTCGAAGTCGGGGGAGAAGCGGTCGCGTGCCATCGAGGGTCCCCTCAGAAGTCGGTGGGGAGGCCCTCGTGGACGCGGGCGGCCTCGGCCGCGCGGCGGTCGGGCACGTACTCCGTCGCGATGACCCGGGCGGCGTCCAGCCGGGCGGGCCGGTAGTAGTCGCTGCCCCGGTACCAGAACATCGGTACCAGCCCCAGCGCCAGTCCGCCCGCACCGATCGCGATCGAGGCGCCGCTCAGCTCGCCGAGCGACTCCACGAGAATCCAGAACATAAAGAGCGAGCCGAACAGCGGCCACACCCCGCCGAGCAGGAAACGCTTCGGCGAACTGAGCAGGACCCCTCGGTAGGCGACCACGACCGCGATCCCCGCCAGCCCGTAGTAGACGGCGATCTGCAGGCCCATAGCCCTGATCGCCTCGGTGAGGATGTCGCCGACCGAGCCCAGGGTGCCCGCGGCGAGGAACATCGCCAGCGCCACCGTGCCGACCACGGTGATCGCCACCCACGGGGTGTTCCACCGCCGGTGCACCCGGCCGAGCGCCGACGGCATGGTGCGGTCCCGGCCCATGGCGAACAGCGACCGGGTCACCTGGATCAGCGTGGTCTCCAGGGTCGCGACGGTGGACAGCATCACCGCCAGCATCAGCAGCCGGCCGCCCCAGCCCGGCCAGAGCTCCTCGCCCAGCACCGCCAGGACGTCCGCCCCGCTCTCCTGGATCTGCCGCGGGGTGAGGATCACGTTCACCGCGATCGTGAACGCCTCGTACAGCAGGAAGACGATCACGATCCCGATCAGTGCCGCCCGTCCCGTCGTGCGGCGGCTGTCGCGGGTCTCCTCGCTCAGATTGCCGGTGACGTCCCAGCCCCAGTAGCAGAACGCGGCGACCAGCGCGCCCGCGGCGAAGCCGGACACCCCGTCGAAGTGGCCGAAGCCGAGCCAGGACCAGTCGAAGGCTCGGGCGCCGCCGGAGTGGAACAGAGCGAGGCCCACGAACAGGACCAGGACGACCAGTTCCACGCCGGACATGAGGAGTTGGGCGCGCACGGTCAGCCGGGCGCCGCCGAGCACCACCGCCAGCATCACCAGGAACCACAGTGCGCCGACCGCCGTCGCGGCCCCCGTGCGGTGCGCGAGGTCCTCGTCGAACAGGGCCAGCGTCATCGCCCCGGCGGGCAGCGACCCGGCCACCATGAAGATCGTCGCCGACACCACCAGCGCCCAGCCGCTGATGAACCCCAGGAACGGGTGCAGCGTACGGCCCACCCAGGAGTAGCTGGCGCCCGCGTTCACGTCGATCCGGCCGAGGTGGCCGAACGCGAGCGCGATGCCCAGCATGGGTATCGCGCAGTACAGCAGCGCCGCGGGACTCGCCACACCCACCACCGAGACGAGCACGGCCGTGGTCGCCGCCAGCGAGTACGCCGGAGCGCTGCCCGCGACGGCCATCACCACCGTGTCGAACAGGCCCAGCACGCCGGCCTGGAGCCCTCGACCCCTGCTCTTGCTCATGGTGCGCTGCTTTCCGTCGTGCACGGCGCGAAGGGCGGCGGGCCCCGGCGGCGTTGTTGCTGTGGGGGTGAACCCGCCGTGGACCGGGGAGGGTTGGCCTCGCGGTCGCGGGCGGCGCGGGTGGCGGACACCGGCCGTCCCGTCCCGGCGACGGACGGTCACGGCCCTGTGTGCGTGTGATGATAGCCCCACCGGCCCGACCCCTGAGAAGGGCAACGGCCGTTGTCCCCCGCGCCGTTCCGGTTACGGCCCTCCCGGCCCCCGTGCCCGGTCGCCCACGGCCGTCGGCGGCAGCTCATGCCTGGGACCCGGGTGGCGCCCCTCGGCACGTCCCGGGTCCGTCAGTCGTACTGCCGCGCCCCTAGGGCAGCAGCTTGTCGAGGGCCGCGGGACCCTCTTGCGCCAGCTTCCGCTTGGCCCACTCCAGGGTGTTCGGAGTGAGGTCCTTGCCCGAGGCGAGGACGATGTCCTCCGGCGACACGTCTGCGCCGGTGCGGGTGTGGAGGAGGTTGTCCGGAGTGGCGCGGTCCGGATGCCAGTGCGCCTCGGGCGGGGAAGCTTCGGGCTGTGAGTTGGACATGATCGGTGCTCCTCCGGTGAGGGAGTGTGCTGGGGCCCCGCGGATGTCATCGGGTCCACTAACACCATTCAACGCCTCGGCCCGTCGTGCATCCGGAGGGCGGCGGTCCGGACTCGCGCGGCCCTTGATCGGCGGTGGGGCGCGGGCCCGGCCAGGGTCTGTCCGACCCCCTCCCGCCCGCGGGTCGCCACCCCGGCCTCATCCCAGCCGGGCGGCGATGCGGCGCGCGCACTCCATGGACTCCGTGCGGGCGGTGTCGATCTCCAGGTCGTAGGCCACGCCCCGGTGCACCGGCTCGGCCTGGGCCGCGGCCATGCCCACGACGCGGTCGCCGCGGGCCAGCTCGCGTCCCGCCGCGACGTCGGGTGCGCAGCGCACCCCGACCCACAGCACGTCCGTGCCGTCCAGGGCCCGCTGCCAGCGCTTCTGGGAGTCGGCACCGCCGAGGAAGACGTCGTCGAGTACGACCCGGGCGCCCGCGTGGACCATCGCGGCCACGCCCGCCATCCAGGCCGTCTCCAGTTCCCGGAAGCCCGCGCCGACCCCGATCGTGCCGTCCGCGGCGATGTCCAGACCCTCCTCGGAGTCCCGCAGCGCGGCGGGCAGCGCGTCTACGAAGGTGTCGACGCTCAGGGCGAGCCAGGGGTCTCGGAGCAGGGCCTGGAGGCATCGTGCGATGCCGGTCTTGCCGGAGCTGGAGCCGCCGTTGAGGAAGATCACCCGAATCGCCACCGCGCCACCCTAGGAGGCCGACAGCGGCGGGCCAACCCCACTTCTTCGGCTGCGGGTGCGTCGTGGCCGCTCGCGCAGTTCCCCGTGCCCCTAGGGGGCGGCTGGGCGTCGGCTGCGCTTTCGGGTTGCGGGTGCGTCGTGGTTGTTCGCGCAGTTCCCCGCGCCCCTTGGGGGGCCCGGTGGTTCCTCGGAGATGTGAGGCCCCAGAGATTGCGGAGAGCTGCGCGCGGCTTCTCTTGGGGGCGCGGGGAACTGCGCGAGCATCCACGGACGGCCTGCAGGTGAAGTCTCCAGGGCGCGGGTAACGGCGCGGTCGGTGGCGGGTCGGTTCGGGAGCGCCGTCGTTTGGGGCGCGGGGAACTGCGCGCTCGGCCACCGACGGCCCGCGGGCGAAGTCTCCAGGGACGCGGGGAACTGCGCGTTCGGCTGCCGGCGGCCCGCGGGCGAGAACACGGGGCGCGAAACCCCCGTCAGTCCTCGTTCGCGCCCAGCATCGCCTCCGCCTCCGCGAGAATCTCCGTCACCCGCAACCCGAACGCCGCGTCACACGGATGCGGCCGCCCCGAGCGCACGGCGGCGAGCAGCGCATCGCCCGCACGGGACAACGCCCGCACCGGCCCGTCGCCCCCGTGCGGCAGCCGCGCCACCCCCGCCGCGCCCCGCAGCTCCACATCCGTGCCCGCCGCCGCGACCGGAGCGGTGAGGCTGAGGATGAGCGAGCTGAACGCGCCCCCCTCGTGCTCGACCACGAGATGCGCCGTGTCCCCGGGGCCGTGCGCCACGGACGCCACCCGCACCGCGTCGCCGAGCACCGGCAGCAGCACGGACAGGGCGTGCGGACCGACGTCCCACAGCGCACCCTTCTCCCGCCGCCAGGGCGACTGGGCGAAGGGGCTGTCGCCGCCGCTGAACACCGCCCCGAGCCACTGCGCCCGCGCGGTGAACCAGCCCTCCTCGGCGGCCTGTTCGGCGATCCACAGCTCGGCCTCCGGCTGGAACCGCGTCGTGAAGAACACCACCGAGGCGACCTGCGCCTCCCGCACGGCCTCGGCCACGGCCCGCGCCTGCGCGACCGTCGGGGCCAGCGGTTTGTCCAGCAGCAGATGACGCCCCGCGCGGGCCGCCCGTACCGCCAGGTCGGCCTGCACACCGGGCGGCAGCGCCACCGTGACCGCGTCCACGTCCTCCAGCAGCGCGTCGACGTCGTCGTAGGCGCGCGTGCCGTGCAGGGACGCCAGTTCCTTGGCGGCGTCGGGGCGGCGCCCCCACACCCCCGCGAGATCCAGCTCCGGGTGGGCCTCCAGGGCGGGCGCGTGGGCCATCCGGGCCCACGGTCCCGTGCCGAGCAGTCCGATGCGCATACCGCCGCCTCTCCACGGTGCCGAACGTCGTGCCGACCGGCGGCCGGGCCACCGGTACGCAGGTGAGCGTGCCACACGCCCCGGGCCGCCGCGCAAGCCCCGTGCCGCGGGCGCCCTGGGGGCGCAACGACGCACGACCGGTGATTTCGCCGGTGGCCGGGGCTTGCGGCGCCCCCACAGTGGCACTCGCCCGCCGCTCCCCACGGCGGGCTCGCAACGGCATACGACCGAGAGGACGACTCGTCGTGCAGCAGCACCCCCACGCCCCCGTGACCCCCGAGGGCGCACGCCCGGCCCGCCGCGCCCACCGCGGCCGGCGTCTCGCCGGGACGATCGCCGCCCTGGCGGCCGTCGCCGGGCTCGGCACCCTGTCCGGCCCCGGCGCCCACGCGGCGGACAACCCCTACCAGCGCGGCCCCGCGCCGACCACCGCGAGCGTCGAGGCGGCCCGCGGCCCGTACGCGGTCTCCCAGACCTCGGTGTCCTCGCTCGTGGTCACCGGCTTCGGCGGGGGCACCGTCTACTACCCCACCAGCACCGCCGACGGCACCTTCGGCGCGGTCGCCGTCGCGCCCGGCTACACCGCCACCCAGTCCTCGATGGCCTGGCTCGGCCCCCGGCTGGCCTCCCAGGGCTTCGTGGTGTTCACCATCGACACCCTCACCACGCTGGACCAGCCCGACTCCCGCGGACGCCAGCTCCTCGCCGCGCTCGACTACCTCACCGAACGCAGCTCCGTGCGCTCCCGTATCGACAGCACCCGGCTCGGCGTGATGGGCCACTCGATGGGCGGCGGCGGCACCCTGGAGGCCGCGAAGTCCCGCCCCTCCCTCCAGGCGGCCATCCCGCTCACCCCGTGGAACCTCGACAAGACCTGGCCCGAGGTCACGACCCCCACCCTGATCGTCGGGGCCGACGGCGACACGGTCGCCCCGGTCGCCTCGCACGCGGAGCCGTTCTACGGCAGCCTGCCGTCCGGCACGGACCGCGCCTACCTGGAACTGAACAACGCCACCCACTTCACGCCCAACACGTCCAGCACCACGATCGCGAAGTACAGCGTGTCCTGGCTGAAGCGGTTCATCGACAACGACACCCGCTACGAGCAGTTCCTCTGCCCGCTGCCCTCGCCGAGCCTGACCATCGAGGAGTACCGGGGCAACTGCCCGCACGGCTCCTGACCGCCGCTGTGCCGGTGCACGGGCGCGGTCCGGCCGCGCTGGGCACCGGCACAGAGCCCGCCCCGGGGCCGCCGGAAACGGCAGGTCGCGCGGGTGAGCGGCCCGGCCGGGGCGGACGTACGCCTTCCGGCCGGGGTTACCCGTACGTAACGTGCCGGGAATGACCGGACGGACGAGCAGGACGACGACGGCCCCACGCCTGCACGGGCGGGGGCCGCAGCTGCGTGCCCTGGCCGCGCTGTCGGACCGGCTGCCGGAGCGGGCCGGAGTGCTCGTCGTGACCGGCGAACCGGGGATCGGCCGCACCGCCCTCCTCGACCACGCCGCCCACTCCTTCCCGGCCGGGCCGGTGCACCGCCCGCACGCCGATCCCGCCCCGGGGCGGCGCCCGTACGGCGGACTGCGCGCCGTCCTGCGAGCCCTCGACCCGGGCGGCCCGCGGGGGCCCGCCGACCCCGAGGCGGGTGCCGGAGTGCTGCTCGCGGCGCTGCGCGCGGCGGCGGGCGGTGAGCCGCTGCTGCTGTGCGTGGACGACGTACATCTGTGGGACGGCCCGTCCCTCGCGGTGCTGGGCCGGGCCGCGCGGCGGCTGACGGAGGCCGGCCCGGTCGTCCTGCTGACCGCCGCCGCCGGGTACGCGCCCCGGGAGCTCGCCGGACTGCCGACGACGCATCTGCTGCCGCTGTCCCCGTCGGCCGCCGCCGCCGTCCTGGACGACGCGACCGGCACGGGCGCCGACCAGGCCGTACGGGACGCGCTGCTGGAGGAGGCCGACGGGAACCCGGCCCTGCTGCTGGCCCTGGCCGGACGGCTGTCCTGCGCCGACCCGGCCGGATCGCGTCCCCTGCCCGCCCCGCCCGCCGACCCCGGCACCCTCACCGCCGTGGCGGGCCCGTTCCTGCGCGGCCTCCCACCGGACGCGGACGGCCTGCTCCTGGTCACGGCGGCGGCGCTGCGAGGGGCGGAAGGGGACGGCGGGGACGGCGGGGACGTCGACGCGGGGGTCGTCGGCGCGGCGCTCTCCGGCCGGGGCCTCCTTCTGGACCCGCTCGCCGACGCGTCCCCCGCCCTGCTCCTCGCCGACGGCCGGCTCCGTTTCGCCGGCGCCGTGCTGCGCCGGGCCGTGTACGCCGGGGCCGCGCCGGACCGGCGACGGGCCGCGCACCTGGCCCTCGCGCGGGTGCTGGAGGGCGACGGCGACCGGCTGCGCGCCCTGTTGCACCGGGCCTGGGCGGCGACCGGAGCGGACCCGGAGCTGGCCGCCGAGCTGACCGCGGCCGCGAGCGACCCCCGCTGCCCCGCCCCGCACCGGCTGCGCTCCCTGGCCCACGCCCGCGCCGCCGAGCTGACGACCGACGAGGCGGCCCGCGGCCGCTGCCGTACGGCCGCCGCAGGTCAGGCCCTGCACGCGGGACTGCCCCGTCGCGCGCTGGAACTGCTCGACACCACCGCGCACCCGAGCCTCCCGGACGCCGTGCGCGGCCGGGCCGAGCTGCTGCGGGGCAGCGTGCAGCTCCTCGACGGGCCCACCGCCACCGCCCGCGAGTCCCTGCTGACCGCCGCGGCCCTGCTCGCCGTCCCCGCGCCGGAACTCTCGGCCGTCGCAGGGACCCGCGCCATGGACGCGGCCTGGGCGGCGGGCGACCTGCCCGGCTGTCTGGAGGCCCTGTCCCGCGCGCCACGTCGGGACGACGGGCCCGACGACTACCACCGGGGGCTGCGGTCCGCGCTGGAAGGGCGGCTCGAGGACGCCGTGGCACCACTGGAGCGGGTCGTCGCCAGTGCCCGCGACCATGCCCGGGCGGCCGAGCTGGCACGGGCTGCCGGGGCCGCGCTGGTCCTGGGCGACCTGCCCACGGCCTCGCGCGCGGCGGCGCGGGCGGTCGCCCTGGCCAGGGCGGACGGCGACCGGCTCGTCGTACCGCGGGCGCTGGAGTACCTCGCGTACGCCGAGCTGCGCAGCGGACGGCATCCGCAGGCCCGCACCCACGCCGAGGAGGGGCTGCGGGCGGCACGGGCCGCGGGCCAGCGCAACACCGCGGCAGGGCACCGGGCGGTACTCGCCCTGGTCGCCTCGATCGAGGGCGTGCCCGCCGAGGTCGCCGGGCACGCGGGCGAGGCGCTGGACACGGCCCGCCGGCACGGGCTGGCGCAGACGGCGACGCTCGCCCAGTGGGCGCTGGGCCGCGCGGACCTGGGCCGCGGCCGCCCGCTGGAGGCCGCCGACCGGCTCGGCCCCCTCGTACGGCCCGGACCCCGGCGCGGCCACTTCGCGGTGTGGATGCTCGCCGTGCCCTGCTTCGTCGAGGTGGCCGTGCTCGCGGGGCGCGAGAGCGAGGCCCGGCACGCGCTGGAGGACCTCGCGGCCTGGTCGGCCTTCGGCGCCGACCCGCAGGCCCCCGCCCAGCTGCTGCGCTGCCGCGCCCTGCTCGCCCCGCCCGACCTCGCCGACGAGCTGTACACCCGGGCCCTGGACCTGCACGAGCGCGCGACCGGCGACTTCGAACGGGCCAGGACGGCGCTGCTGTACGGCAAGTGGCTGCGGAGACGCCGTCGGCTGCGCGAGGCCCGCGACCTGCTCGGCGCCGCCCTGGTCGGCTTCGAGAGCTGCGGCGCCCGGGTCTGGGCCGACCAGGCACGCGGCGAGCTGCGGGCGCACCGGGCCGCCGCCCCGGGCACCCCGCGCGCCGGGGCGCTGGACCGGCTGACGCCCCAGCAGTGCCGTATCGCCCGCCATGTCGCCGACGGCGCGACGAACCGGGAGGTCGCCCGCATCCTCTCGGTGAGCACCCGTACCGTCGACTACCACCTGCGCAAGGTCTTCGCGGCGCTGGGAGTACGGTCCCGCGTCGAACTCGTACGTCTCGTCGAACAGGCCGAGCGGCCCGAGGGGGAGAGGCGGGGCGCGTAGCGACACCCGGCCCGGATCGCCGGCGGCGTCCGGCCACGCCTCGACGGGACTGCCGTCGGCGCCCGGCGACGCCCCGGCCGGATCGCCGACGGCACGCCTCGACGGGCCGGGCCCGGATCACCGACTGCGCGTGGCGGCGCCCGGACCAGGTCGCCGACACCGTCCGGCCACGCCTCGACGGGACTGCCGTCGGCCACCGAAGACGCCCCGATGGGACTGTCGGCGGCACGTGGCGACCCCCGGACCGGGGGACCGGCGGAGGGCGGCGACGGGCCGGGACCGGTCACCGACGGTGCGTCGCGACGCCCAGGCCGGATCGCCGTCGCCGTACGGCTACGCCTCGATGGGACTGCCGACGGCACGCGGCAGCCCTTGGACCGGACGACCGGCGGAGCGCGGAGGCAGGCCGGGACCGAGTCACCGACGGTGCGTCGCGACGCCCGGACCGGGGTCGCCGACGGCATGCTGCGACGGGCCGGGCCCGGATTGCCGACTGCTTATAGCGGCGCCCGGACCAGGTCGCCGACACCGTCCGGCGGCGCCCCGATACGACTGCCTTCGGCACCCCACGACACCCCCGATCGAACCAGCTACCGCGCGTCGCGGCGCGGGTGCGAGATGTCCCGCCGCGCGTAGTGACGCCGGAAAGAGATGTTCGACCCCTGGGGACCGACCGGACGGTATGCCATCCTTCCGACAGGACGAGTCAGGTCGCACACCTGGGGGAGGACCGTGATGCACCGAGCCCTGAAGCACCGCACGCCGCACCGCACCGTACCGGCCGTCGTACCGGCACCGCGGACGAGGCCCGTCCGGTCGTTGATCGACGCCGAGGCCATCACGGTCCTGCATCGCGCGGCCCGCGTGCTGCTGGCCGACCTGCCCGAACTGACCGACCGGCTGCTGGCCACCGTGCAGGACCAGGAGCCCGCCTACCGGGCGGCCGTGGCCGACGACCCGGTGGCCGTATGGCAGGAGGTGCACCGCTCGCTGCGGCACAGCGTCGCCTCGCTGCTCGACCCGCGCGGCTCCCGGGACGCCGCCCGCCGCTGCTCGTGGAAGATCGGCGCCGCACGCGCGGAGCAGGGCGTACCGCTGGACGCCCTGTTGCACGCCTTCCGGCTGGGCGGGTCCCTGGTGTGGCAGCGGCTGGTGGAGGAGACCTCGCGGACGGCGCCCGAGGACGTGCGGCTGCTGGTCCATGTCGCCTCCGACATCTGGAACTTCGTCGACGAGCACTGCACCCTCGTCGCGGACGCCTATCACCACGTCGAGCGGCAGCTGGCCTGGCAGCGCGAGAACAGGGTGCGGGTGCTGGTCGGGGCCCTCCTCGACGGCACCAGCCGGATCGCCGACCTCCCCGAGACCGCGCAGGCGCTGGAGCTGCCGGAGCAGGGGCGCTGTGCCGTGCTCGCCGTCACCGCCGGGCGGGGCGCGGGCCCGGGCGCCGCCGGGGCGCGGGCCGCCGTCCTCGTTCCGGGTGTGCGGGTGCACTGGCATACGGGCGGGGACGTGGACTACGGCATAGTCCTGGTCCCGGAGGGCGACATTCCGGTGTGCGAGGCCGTCGAAGCGGGTACCGGGCTGCGGATCGGTGTGAGCGGTGTCGTCGCGGGGCTGGCCGCGGTGGGGGAGGCCCGCGCGCAGGCCGACCTCGCGCTGAGCCTGTGCCCGCCGGAGGGCGGTGCCGTCCGGCTCGCCGAGCAGCTGCCCGCCGCCCTCGTCGTCTCCAGCCCGGATCTCGCGGCCGCCCTCGCCGACCGTGCGCTCGGCCCCCTCGCGGAACTGGACCCCGCCGACCGCGAGGTGCTCCTCGACACTGTCGCCGCCTGGCTGACCTGCGACGGTTCCGCTCAGCGGGCGGGCGAGCGGCTGTACTGCCACCGCAACACCGTGCTGAACCGGCTGCGGCGCTTCGAGCAGCTCACCGGGCGCTCGTTGCAGCGGCCCCTGGACGTGGTGGAAGTGAGCCTGGCGCTGACGGCGCGCCGTGCGGTGCGGGACTGACCGCACCGGGCCCGGCCGCAGGGTCCTCGACGTCCGGGAGGGCGGATCGTCCGCGATCCGCCCTCTCCGCATGCCCCGCCCGCCTCGCGGCGCCATCCCCGCCCGCCTCGCGGCGCCCTCCCGCCTCACCCGCCCCCTCGCGGAGCTCTCCCCGCCACGCCCGCCCGCCCTGCCGCGCCCCTCCGCCACGGTCGCTCACCTGCTACGACCCCGGTCCGCCACGCCCCCGCCCGCCCTGGTCCCGCACCCCTTCGGCACGTCCCCTGGGCGTCGGCACAACGACCCGCCGCCTGTCTTGGGACCTCGCAGCCCTCCTGCTGATCGCTCTGTACCGGCCCCGCGCGGCCGTGTTGTCGTGAGCTCCCCTTCCCGCAGACCCGTGCCCCGTACGCCGGTCGGCACGGACCCGAGGAGCCGCGATGCCCGAAGCACCACCGGACGACGCGCCCGCGCTGCACGTCGAGAACCTGGACGTGACCTACGGCCGGGCGCTGTCCGCACTGCGTTCCGTGTCCCTGACCGTGCCGCCCGGCGCCGTCGTGGCGCTGCTGGGCGCCAACGGCGCCGGAAAGTCCACCCTGTTGCGGGCGGTCTCCGGCACCCTGCGCCTGCACCGCGGCCAGGTCACGGCCGGCCGCGTCCGGTACGGCGAGACCGCGCTCGACGGGCGGGACCCCGTCACCGCGGTACGCGCCGGAGTCGTCCAGGTCCCCGAGGGCAGGCGGGTCTTCGCCGGCCTCACCGTCGACGAGAACCTCCGCTCCGGCGGTCTGGGCCTCGGCCGCCGCGCCCCGGCGCAGGTCCGCGCCTCCCGCGACCGGGTGTTCGCGCTGTTCCCGCGGCTCGCCGAACGCACCCGTCAGCAGGCGGGCCTGCTCTCCGGCGGCGAGCAGCAGATGCTCGCCATCGGCCGCGCGCTGATGGCGGCACCCAGGCTGCTGCTGCTGGACGAGCCCTCGCTCGGCCTCGCCCCGCGCATGGTGCACCGGATCGCCGAGGTGATCCGCGAGATCAACGCCCAGGGCACCGGCGTGCTGCTGGTCGAGCAGAACGCGGGCATGGCCCTGTCGCTCGCCTCCCACGCCTACGTCCTGGAGGTCGGCCAGGTCCGGCTCTCCGGCCCCGCCGACGAGCTCGCCCGCACGGACGCCGTGCGCCGCCTGTACCTGGGCGAGAGCGCCGACGACGAGACCGGCGGCGACACCGGCGAGACCGCGCAGGGTGCCCGGGCGGCCGACGCTCAGGGGGCGGCGTGACCGACCGGACCATCACCCCGCCGCCCGTCCTCGAGGTGCGGGACGTCACCGTCAGGTTCGCCGGGCTCACCGCCCTCGACAGCGTCTCCCTGACCGTCGAACCCGGCACCGTCCACGCCGTCATCGGCCCCAACGGGGCGGGCAAGTCCACCTGCTTCAACGTGCTGTCGGGCCTGTACCGGCCCACCTCCGGCACGGTCCGCCTCGGCGAGACCGAGCTGACCCGGCTGGCTCCGCACCGCATCGCTGCGCTCGGCGTGGCCCGCACCTTCCAGAACATCGTCACCACCGAGGGCACGGTCGCCGACAACCTCCTGGTCGGCCGTCACGCGCTGAGCCGCGCGGGCTACGCCGCCAGTGCCCTGCGGCTGCCCGGCGCCCGCCGGGAACAGCGCGAGCACCTCGCCCGCGCCCGGGAGATCGCCGAACTCACCGGTCTCGGCGACCACTTCGACACCCCGGTCGCGGTCCTGTCGTACGGCGACCGCAAACGCGTGGAGTTCGCGCGCGCCCTGTGCCTGGAGCCGCGCGTGCTGCTGCTCGACGAACCGGTGGCCGGCATGAACGCCGCCGAACGCGCCCGCACCGCGGAGGTCGTCCGGGACGTACGCGAGCAACTCGGCCTGTCCGTCGTGCTCGTGGAGCACGACATGGGCCTGGTGATGCGGCTCGCCGACGAGGTCACGGTCCTGGACTTCGGCCGCACCATCGCCCACGGCACCCCCGACCAGGTCCGCCGCGACCCCGAGGTGCTGCGCGCCTATCTGGGTGAGGGCGAAGGCGAGAGCGACGACGACGCGGCGACCGGCGCGGACAGCGACGACGGCGGCGCCCCGGACCCCGACACCAACGACAGCAACGGCAAGAGCGACAACAACAGCGACAGCGACAACAACGGCAACAGCGACAGCAAAACCGACGCCCCCGACAAGCCCGGCACGGGCGGCGACGGAGAGAAAGAAGGGGAGGACGCCGCATGACGGGATTCCTCGATCACGTCCTCAACGGCCTGGCCCTGGGCTCGGTCTACGCCCTCGTCGCCCTCGGCTTCGTCGTGATCTTCAAGGCGTCCGGCGTGCTCAACTTCGCGCACGGCTCGCTGCTCCTGCTCGGCGGCTATCTCACCGCCGTGCTCCACGACGACCTCGGCTTCGCCGGAGCGCTGGCCCTGGCCGTGCTGGTCACGGCGGCCGTGGCGGGCGCACTCGACCGGCTGCTGCTGCGCGGCGGGGACCGCGACCCGCAGGCCGCCCATGTGCAGACGATCGTCACCATCGGCATCGACATCGTCCTGCTCACCGACCTCGCCCGGCGCATCGGCGGCGATCTGCTCACCCTGGGCGACCCCTGGGGCGACTCCGTCACCCGGCTCGGACCGCTGACGGTCGCCGACAGCCGGCTCGCCGCGATCGCGGTGTCCGCGGTCGTCATCGGCGCCGTCTTCGCACTGTTCCGGTTCACCTCCTGGGGCCTGTCCCTGCGGGCCTCGTCCGAGGACCTGGAGGCGGCGGCGCTGATGGGTGTCCGGCTGGTCCGGGTGCGCACCCTGGCCTGGTGCCTGGCGGGCGCGCTCGCCGCGCTGGCCGCGGTGTTCCTCGCCGCGTTCCCCGCCCCCGGCCTCGAACGCACGACGGGACAGATCGCCCTCAAGGCCTTCCCGGCCGCGATCCTCGGCGGCATGGCGTCCCCGCCCGGCGCCCTGGCGGGCAGCCTGCTGATCGGTCTCACCGAGTCGCTGGTCGCCGGCTACCAGTCCGAACTCCACGTCCTGGGCGACGGGTTCGGCGACGTGGCCCCCTACGCCGTAATGGTGCTGGTCCTCCTGGTGCGGCCCACCGGCCTGTTCGGCGCGAAGGGAGCGGTCCGTGTCTGAACTCACCCGGCGGGCACGGTATGTGCTGCCCGTACTCCTGCTGTGCGCGCTGCCCTTCTACGTGGAGGCGTTCTGGCTGCGGGTCGGCCTGTTCGCCATGGCCGCCGCGATCGGGGCCGTCGGCCTCGGACTCCTGGCCGGCACGGCGGGACAGCTCTCCCTCGGCCACGCCTTCTTCCTCGCCGTCGGCGCCTACGGCTACGCCTGGCTGGCCGGGGATCCCGGGCTCGGGCTGCCACCGCTGCTCGCCCTCGTCCTCGCGGTCCTGCTGGCGGGAGCCGCGGGCGGGCTGTTCAGCCCGGTCGCCGGGCGGGTGCGCGGCATCTACCTGGGGGTGGCCACCCTGGCGCTGGTCTTCCTCGGCCACCATGTGCTGCTCACCGCGGACTCCGTCACCGGCGGCTTCAACGGCCGCTCGGTACCCCCGCTGACGGTCGGCGGCTTCGGCTTCACCGACGACGGCCCCGAACTGGTCCTGCTCGGCGTCCCGTTCGGCGCCGAGGAACGCCTCTGGTACCTCGGTCTGGCGCTGCTCGCGCTCACCTGGTTCACCGCCCGCGGCATCCGGGCCGGGCGGCCCGGCCGGGCGCTGGCGGCCCTGCGGGACAGCGAGACCGCGGCCGCGGTGATGGGCGTGAACGTGGCCCGCCACCGCTCGGCGGCCTTCGTGGTCTCCTCGATGTACGCGGGCCTGGCCGGGGCGCTGCTGGCCCTCGCGTTCCGCCGTATCGTGCCCGACTACTTCGGTCTCGCCCTCTCCGTCGACTACCTCGCCATGATCGTCATCGGCGGTCTGGGCTCGGTGGCCGGCGCCACCGCGGGCGCGGTCTTCGTCACCGCCCTGCCCCTGCTGATGACCCGTTACGCGGACCATCTGCCGCTGGTCGCCACCCCCGGCTCGGCGGACGGTCCGGTCGGCCCGACCGAGGCGGCCCGCTACCTCTACGGCGCCGCGATCGTCGTCTTCCTCCTGTACGCCCCCGACGGTCTGCACGGCCTGGTCCGCCGCCTGGGCGCCCGCCTGCGGCGCCGTCGTACCGAACCCGCCCCCACGACGGACTCCTCGTCCGTCACCCCGCCGGTCACCGCGCCACGAGCCAAGGAGCACACCCCGTGAACGTCAAGCACCCCCGCCCCCGCATCCTCCTCGCCTCGGCCCTCGCGGCGCTTCTGCTCTCCTCCACCGCGTGCAGCTCCAAGGCGGGCGGCGACAGCAAGAGCGACGGAGCCGACGGCGTCAAGTCCGGCCCCGGCGTCACCGACAAGACCGTCCGGCTGGGCGCCCTGACCGACCTGACCGGCCCTTACGCCACCCTCGGCAAGAGCCTGGTCCAGGCCCAGCAGATGTGGGCCGACGAGACCAACGCGGCCGGCGGCATCTGCGGCCGCAAGGTCGAGATCGTCGTGGAGGACCACGGCTACGACGTGCAGAAGGCCGTCACCGCCTACGCCGACATCTCCCCGGACGTCGTCGCCCTGCCCCAGGTCGTCGGCTCCCCGGTGGTCGCGGCCCTGCTGGACGACATCGAGCGCGACCAGGTGCTCACCTTCCCGCAGGCCTGGGCAGCCTCCCTGCTCGGCAAGCAGTCGGTGCAGGTGCTCGGCACGACCTACGACCTCGACATGATCGCCGCCGTCGACTTCCTCACCCGCACCAAGGGGCTGAAGAAGGGCGACAAGATCGGCCACGTCTACTTCGAGGGCGACTACGGCAACAACGCCCTGGAAGGCTCGACCTGGGCGGCCGAACGCGCCGGAATGAAGATCGTCGGACAGAAGATCAAGGCCACGGACACCGATCTGTCCGCCCAGGTCTCGGCGTTGCGCGCGGCCGGTGTGAAGGCCGTGCTGATCAGCGCCGGCCCCGCCCAGACCGCCTCCCTCGCCGGAGTGGCGGCCTCGCGCGGCCTGCTCGTCCCGGTCGTCAGCAACGCCCCCGGTTTCGCGCCCCAGTTGATGAAGACCCCGGCCGCGAAGGCGCTGGTCGCGATGCTCAGCGTGGTCAGCTCCGCCCCGGCCGTCGGCTCGGAGATCCCCGGGGTCCAGAAGATGGTGGCGGCGTACCAGAAGAAGTACCCGGGCTCCCCGGTCGACTCGGGCGTGCTCTCCGGCTACAACGCCGCGCAGTTGATCGGCGCCGACCTCAAGAAGGCCTGCGAGGCGGGCAGTCTCGCCCGTGAGGACGTCATCAAGGCGCACCGCGCGCAGCGCGCCGCCGACACCGGGCTCGGCTCCCCGCAGGACTTCTCCGACGTCAACCGGCCCGCGAGCGTGAAGACGTACGTGCTGAAGCCCGACGCGAAGGCCGTGGGCGGCCTGGTCGGCGTGGAGGAGGCGCACAGCGCGCCGGGAGTGGAGGAGTACCTGAAGTCCCGTAAGTCCTGACTCCGGGACGCGGGGTCCTCTCCGGTGCGGCACGTGGAACAGTAACCGCTTGCCACGCGTACGGCACGCCGGAGAGGACCCCGCCACAGGGCGTCGTCGGCCGAGCCGCCGCTCGGACACCGCTACCGGGACGAACGCCCCGTCCGCACGCTCGCCCATCTCTTCCGCCCCGACCGCCGGCGCCTGACCGCCGCGGTCGGGGCGTTCACCGTCAAGCACGGCCCCGTCTGGCACGCTCGACCTGCGCACCTGCCGGCACTTCGGGTCCGTGGTGCCGCAGGAGTCCATCCTGTCCGACGGCACGGTCCGCGAGAACGTCGCCTACGGCACGGACGACGCCGGCGAGGAGTCGGTGCGCGCGGCGCTGCGCGACGCCGACGCGCTGGAGTTCGTCGACCGGCTGCCCAGGGCCTGGACACACTGGTCGGCGAGCGGGGCGCCCGGCTGTCGGGCGGACAGCGCCAGCGGCTCACCGTCGCCCGCGCCCTGATCCGGGACCCGCGCACCCTCGTCCTGGACGAGGCGGCGTCGGCGCTGGACACCCTGTCCGAGGCACTGGTCCAGCGGGCCCCCGCACGGCTGCTGCACGGGCGCACCACCTTCGTCGTCGCCCACCGGCTGTCCACGGTGCGCGGCGCGGACCGGATCGTGGTGACGGGCGACGGACGGGTCCTGGAGACCGGCACGCACGACGAACTGCTCGCCCGGGGCGGGGCGTACACCGGCCTGCACAGCGGTCAGGTGGTGTCCTGGGCCCCCGGGCGGGACCGTGTGCCGTCCAGGCTCCCCGGAGGGCGCTCAGGGCACGGCGGCGCTGGTACCACCCCGCCCTCTCTGCCGCGGCAGCGACGGCGGCGCCACGGCCAGCCACTCGGCGATCGTGCGCGCCAGCGGCTGGCCCGTCTCCACCTCGATGAAGCCGAACTGCCCCGACTGGTTGCACTCCAGGAACCACCAGGTCCCGTCGGAGTCCTCGGCGAAGTCGAAGGCCCCGTAGGCCAGTTCCGCGTCACGCAGATACGCGAGCACGCTCTCCGCGACCCGCGGCGGCACCTCGACCGGGAGCCAGGGCGTCCCGGACCCGGCGAAGCGCACGTCCACGTCGTCCGGGTCAGCGTCGTCCGCGGTCGCCTTGCGCGCGGCCAGCAGCCGTTCGCCGACCGCCGTGAGGCGGATGTCCGCCCGCTTGGCGACCCGGCGCTGCAGCAGCGTGGGGCCGTAGGCCACGGCCGAGAAGTCCGTGCCCGGCGCCACTCTGCTGGTCGGCACGGCGCGCGGCGGTTCCTGCGGATGCGCCCCGGACACCGGCTTGACCACCAGGTCCGGGAAACGCTCCGCGAACTGCCGCGCGGCCTGCGGGAAGGTGGTGATCAGGGTGGCCGGCACGGGCAGCCCGCTGAGCTGCGCGTGCCGCAGCTGCCAGGGCTTGTGCCGGGCTCTGCGGGCCGCGTCGGGATGGTTCATCCAGCGCGCGCCGCTGCCCCGCAGCATCCCGTAGAGAGCCTGTGAGGACTCCTCGGTCAGCCACGGGGACGGCTCGGCCACCCGGGCCGCCGGCACCCCCGGCCGGCGCACCCAGACGGACCGCAGCCCCTCGATTCCCACCAGGCGCCCCGCGGACCACAGATGGCCGCGGAAGGTGCCGTGCACATACTCGCCCGAGAGCGCGACCTGGCCGGTCAGATCGGCCGGATCGAGTCTCAGCACGGGCACTCCGGCCGCGTGCAGGTGCACGACCACCATGTCCGCCGTCACATCCTCTTCGGATGTCAGGATCAGGACGGTCATCGACGTTCCGTGTTCAGTCGTCGAAGTGCGTCTTGGAGCCCGCGGTCGATGTCGTGGTCCCGAGTTCTCTCAACAGGGCGTGATCGGTGGCGGCGATCCTCCCGTCCAGGAGCACGTTCAACTGCAGACCGGAGTCATAGGTGTACGCAGCGGTTACGTCCAACTTCACGGCCGGGCGGGCGTAGTTGAGCGCGAACGGTTGCATGGTCTCTCCCTCGTCGGTGCTGCTCCGGACAAGTCCGGGAACAGGCCGCTGTCTTGCTGCGCCCCTTGGATCCTGCAGGGCTTCCATCACTTATACGAATCGAACGAGTGAATGGTTTCGTCACACTCCGCTACCGCGGGCGTGAAGGGTAGCTCTGAACCTGAGACGGCCGGGACCGCCCATCGGTTGACTTTTCCTGGGAGATGGGTGACGCCTGTGGGGCCGCGCGTGCGGGCCGCCGCAGGGTCCGACGGTGCCGCGCCGTGCCGCGGTTCCCTCAGTCGCGACGCCCGGCCGGGTGTCCGACGGCCCGTGAGACCTGGTGCGAGTCCGTCGGCGGCACCAGTGCGACGGCGGCGAGCGCGGGGGTGGTCGAGTCCACGAAGCCCTCCTGTGTCCGGTGCGCTTGCGGGGTGAGCGTGGCGCGTGCCACATCCGTGCGCCCCGTGGCACGGCGCGCACGCGCTTCTCTGAGAATTCCCCCTTACGGCGGCTGTATTGCCGCGACAGCGGGCGCCCACACCCTTCCGGACGCCGTGTGCGCCCGTACGCCCCTCAGGGCGCGCTGGTTCAGGCCGGTGCCGGGTCGTCCGGGTTCTCGCCGCCGGAGGAGGGGCGCCGGGTCCGGGCGGCGGGCCTGAAGCGCTCCAGGGTGCGCGTGAGTTGCCTGAACGGCGTCGCCGTGGCGGGCTGCGCAGGGACCGGGAGCCGGTCGCCGACCGCCTCCCGGTAGGCGGCCAGCGCCTCGTTGGCCTGCTCGGCGGCCTCCCGGTACAGGTCCCGCGACTGCGTCATCGCCTCCAGCGCCTCGGCGTACATGGCGACGAGCTTGCGCTCCCGGGCGAGTTCCTCCTCCAGGGTGAGCAGACGCCAGTCGTCCCGCAGGACCGTGAGCGCCGCCTCGGCGTCCTCGGGCAGCGGCCGGGGCAGGGTTGTGAAAAGGGTCACAGCCGCGGTGAGTTCGGCCGGTTCCGACCCGTCCAGGAAGACGCTGCGCACGGAGAAGTCCTCGGCGTCGTAGCCGACCGGGGCGGGCTCCCCGGGCAGCACGACCGCTCCGCCGCGTGGCAGCCGGACGCCGAGGTCGCGCAGGGCGTAGTTCACGGCCCGCAGTTGATGGGGCGCCGCGCGGTGCTCCACCACCCGGTGCCGCAGGGCGGGCGGCAGCCGGTCCGCCAGCGGCATCCGGCCCCGCTCGTCCGGCGTCATGGCCTCGTGCACGACGACGTGGACGGCCCAGCCCGACCGCGCCGCGTCCTTCAGCACGCGCCGCAGGTCCTTCTCGTCCTCCGGCAGCGGGTTCAGCGCGGCGAGCGCGAGGCCGGCGCCGGTGTCGTGGCCCCACTCGGGCTCGGTGTCCTGCGGCCAGAACATGTCCGCGGGCGAGGGCCACCCGAGGTCCCAGGCCCGCTCCGCCTCCGCGGCCAGCGTCCAGGCGCGGTCCCCGCCCGGGCCCGGCGCGAGCGTCAGACGCGCCCGTACGGTGACCTCGGCCACGGGCCGCCAGCGTGCCTCGAACGCCCGCTCGGGGGAGCCTTCTGCCGCGGGCACCTCGACGTGGTCGTCGATCGTCCCCGCCTCCTTCAACTGCCGCAGACGCGCGCGTACGGCGCCTTCCGCGCCGGGTCCTACATGGCGGCCACGGGCCAGCCAGACCGTGGAGGGAGTCATCGGGCGGTCGGTCGTGGAGGTCGACATGGGTCCATCAAGGGAAGGGGGCGGGTTCCACCTGCAAGTATCCCCACCCGGCCGCGGAACCGATCACCCGGGGGGTCGGCGTGTCGCCGCACCGGAGCAACCCCCGTCGCGCGCACGGGGTGTGCGCGCCACGCGCGGGGCACGCGGAACGCACCCCGACGCCGTTCCCCTCACCCCTGTCCCGGAGTGCGGCGCGGCGGCAGGATTCCAAGGCGGACAGGGCACGCCCGCCATCCGCTTCGGGGCGGGTCCTGTTCGCGCGGGAGGACACGGCCGCACCCGGGAGGGCGGCCGCGACCGTCCGCACGGGGGTCTCGGTGTCGCTTCGGGGCGGGTCCTGGACAGACGGAGAGGCGGAGCCGTACGGCCCCACGTTCTCCGTCCGGAGTCCTGTCCCACCCCGAAGCGGCCCACCCCGACGGCTGCCCGGCACGACTCTCCCCCATGCGGGGCGGTGCCTCGTCTGCGGCCCGGTGGGGGCCGTTCGCGCAGTTCCCCGCGCCCCCAAGAGGGGTGGTGTCTCACGTGCGGGCCGGTGGGGGTTGTTCGCGCAGTTCCCCGCGCCCCTGAAAGACCGGTCCGCCCGGCCAAGCCCAAAGGGGCGCGGGGAACTGCGCGACCAGCCACGACGAAAGCCGCACCAGCCCACCGGCAGGTCGCACCCCCGCCACCCCACGGAGTGCTACGCCCCGCTGGCCCGCAGCATGTCCTCCCGCTCGACGATCTTCACACGCTCACGCCCCTCCGCGGAGCCCAACGCCTTCTCCGCCGCATCGAGCCGATACCAGCCCTCCCACGTGGTGAACCGCAGGTTCCGCTCGGCCAGGAACGCGTCCACCGCCTCCGGAGCCGGCGAGTCCGGGGACTGCAGCCGCCCACCCGCGAAGTCCTCCAGCAGGTTCGCCACCGTCTCGTTGGCGTCACCCTTGGTGTGGCCGATCAGACCCACCGGCCCACGCCGGATCCAGCCCGTGACGTACACGGACTCCAGATGCGCACCGCTCTCCTGGATGACCCGGCCGCCCTGGTCCGGCACCGTGCCCGAGGCGATGTCCCAGGGCAGCTTGGGCAGCTTGTCGGACAGGTAGCCGACCGCGCGGTACACGGCGTCGACGTCCCAGTCGGTGAACTGACCCGTGCCCTTGACGTTGCCGGTGCCGTCCAGCTCCGTGCGCTCGGTGCGCAGCCCCACGACCCTGCCGTCCTCGCCGAGGATCTCCACCGGCGACTCGAAGAAGTGGAGGAAGAGCTTGTGCGGGCGGTCGCCGACGTCACGGATCGCCCAGTTCTCCAGGGTCTTGGCGACCATGTCGGTCTGCTTGTTGCCCCGGCGGTCGGCTATCGAGCCCTCGTCGTAGTCGATGTCCTCGGGGTTGACGACGACCTCGATGGTGGGGGAGTGGTCCAGCTCACGCAGTTCCATCGGGCTGAACTTCGCCTGCGCCGGACCGCGCCGGCCGAAGACGTGGATCTCGACGGCCTTGTTGGCCTTGAGGCCCTCGTAGACGTTCGGCGGGATCTCGGTCGGCAGCAGCTCGTCGGCCGTCTTGGCGAGGATGCGGGAGATGTCCAGCGCCACGTTGCCCACGCCGAGGACGGCGACCTTCTCGGCCTCCAGCGGCCAGGTGCGCGGCACGTCCGGGTGACCGTCGTACCAGGAGGCGAAGTCGGCGGCACCGTACGAGCCGTCCAGCTCCACGCCGGGGATCTTCAGCTCACGGTCCGCCATGGCGCCGGTGGAGAAGATCACCGCGTCGTAGAAGGCGCGCAGGTCGTCCAGGTGGACGTCGGTGCCGTAGTCGATGTTGCCGAAGAGGCGGACCTGCGGCTTGTCCAGCACCTGGTGCAGGGCGTTGATGATGCCCTTGATGCGCGGGTGGTCCGGGGCGACGCCGTAACGGATCAGACCGAACGGCGCCGGCATGCGCTCGAAGATGTCGATGGACACGCCGGGCTCGCTGGCGGCCACGTCGGACTTGAGCAGGGCGTCGGCGGCGTAGATACCGGCGGGTCCGGCTCCGACGATGGCTACCCGCAGAGGGCGCGGCGACATGATCAGGTTCCCTTCGAGCGAGGACAAAGGATCTCGAGGGAAGCCTAAATTAAGGCAAGCCTAACTTGGTACGCGGGTCCGGTCTATGGGCTCATAAGCCAGCTTTATGGATGGTCAAACCAGCGCTTGGGGGCCCGCCCCACTCTCGCGGAGAACGCCGCTCACCCGCCCTCCGGGGCCCCGCGCCGGGCCGCGGAACCCTCCCGGTGGACACCGCGCCCCGGTCGTGACCCCGCGCGAGGAGGATCCGCCGCTCCGCACGGGAACTGCTGCTGGCCACCGCGTTCAGCGCGCTGGTGGTGTTCGTGCTGTTTCTGGTGCGGAGCTTCGACGCCCCCTCGGCCACTCCGGCGCCGAGTCCGCCGAACCGCTGACAAGGCTGTGTGTCTGGGGCCCTTCTGATGGATCTCCGCAGCGTCGCGACGCCCGGCACGCCCTCACCCATCAGAAGGCCCTGGGCCTGAGCGGGCTCAGTGCACCGACAGCCCGCCGTCGACGAAGATCGACTGCCCGGTGACGTACGCCGAGGCGCGGCTCGCCAGGAAGACGGCCGCGCCCGCGAAGTCCTCGGGCAGCCCGTTGCGGCCGGTCATCGTGCGGGCGGCGAGTTCGGCCAGTTTGCCGGGCTGCGCCTGGAGCCGGGCGTTCAGCGGGGTCGGCACCATGCCCGGGACGAGCGTGTTGCAGGTGACGCCGTACGGCGACCAGGCCTCGGCCTGTGAGCGGGCCAGCGACTCCAGCGCGCCCTTGGACACGCCGTAGGCGCCGCTCTGGACGAAGGCCCGGTGCGCCTGCTGCGAGGTGATGTGGATGATCCGTCCGTGGCCCCGCTCGGCCATGCCGGGGCCGAAGCGCTGGCCGAGCAGGAAGGGGGCGTCCAGGTTGACCGCCATGGTGGTGTCCCAGACGTCCTCGCCCAGCTCGCCGAGCGGCGGCCGCAGATTGACGCCCGCGGAGTTGACCAGGATGTCCGGCTCGCCGAACCGCGTCACGGCCTCCTCGGCGGCCGCCCGCACCCCGTCGCGGGTGCCGAGGTCGGCGCTCACCCAGGCGGCCCGGCAGCCGGCGTCCGTCAGCTCGGCCACCGTGTCCGCCAGCTCCGCCTCGCGGCGGGCGACCACCACCACGCCCGCCCCGGCGCGGGCCAGCGCCCCGGCGATGGCCCGGCCGATCCCGGAACTGCCACCGGTGACCAGCGCGACGCGGCCGTCGAGCGAGAACAGGTCAGCGAGATAACCGTCCTTGATCATGCGCTCACCCTATGGCGCTCTCCGTCCCCGCGTCCGCCCGTCCCCGCGTCCGCCCGTCCCGGCGTCCGGGCCGTCCCGCGTGCCTGTCCTGGCGTCCTCGTCCCGGTGTCGGTCGTCCGGGCGTCCGGGCGTCCGGGCCGTCCTGGCGTCCGGCCGTCCCCGCGTCCGCCCGTCTCAGTCCTCGGCGACCAGCGCGGGCGTGGACTTCGTGAGCACCTCGCCGCGGAAGAAGGCCGGGCTGTGCCGCTGCATCGCCAGCATGATCACCACGCCGACGGCGAGCAGTCCGACGCCGATGACGAACACCGAGCCGACCCCGAGCACCGACGAACCGCTGCCGTAGGCCGGGTCCCACATGTCGATCAGGGTCTTGGCGAAGACGGCCGTCAGCAGCAGCCCGCCGACCAGCGGGAACAGCCCCTTGAACAGCAGGTCGCGGCCGGACCGGCGCAGTTCGGCGCGGAAGTACCAGGCGCAGGCGAAGGCGGTCAGGGCGTAGTAGAAGCAGATCATCAGGCCGAGGGCGTAGATCGTGTCGACGAGGACGTGCTCGCTGACCAGCGTCATCACCGTGTAGAACACACCCGTCGCGATGCCGGAGGTGACGGTGGCGCGGCCGGGCGTCCTGAAGCGGGGGTGGACCTCGGCGTAGGAGGCGGGCAGCGCGCGGTACGCCGACATCGCCAGCACCGTGCGGGCGACCGGGATGAACGTGGTCTGGAGGCTGGCGGCGGCCGAGGCGAGCACCGCGACGAACAGCAGGATGCCGAGGGCCGGGCCCATCACCGGACCGGCCAGCGCGGCGAACACGTTGTCGGAGGTCTCCGGGCTGGCGAGGCCGAGGCCCCGGTCGCCGGAGCCGACGACCATCTGCGCGGCCACGCCGGTGGCGAGGTAGGAGCCGACCAGCACGACCATGGCGATCAGCGCGGCCCGGCCCGGGGTGCGGCTGCTGCCGCTGGTCTCCTCGTTCGCGGTCAGACAGGCGTCCCAGCCCCAGTACATGAAGATCGACAGGGACAGGCCCGCCGTGAAGGCGGCGAACGAACCGACCGCGAACGGGTTGAGCCAGGACCAGGAGAAGTCCGCGCCGGTCGGGAAGTCGGCCCCGCCCGCCTTGCCGAAGGCCATCGCCACGAACACGGCGAGCACCAGCAGTTGCAGTCCCACGAGCGCGTACTGCACGCCCTTGGTGGCGGTCATACCGCGGTAGCTGATCACGGTGGCCAGGGCGATCAGGGCCAGACAGGTGACGATGTGGACGGCCTTGTTTCCGTCCAGTGCGGCCACCGACTCGCTGCCCGTGACCTCGCCCGCGAGCAGCCAGAAGTACGACGTGGCCACGCCGGCCAGGTTCGACAGCACGATGATCGTGGCGATCACCAGGCCCCAGCCGCACATCCAGCCCACGCGCGGCCCGAACGCCTTCACCGTCCAGGTGAAGGAGGTCCCGCAGTCCGGCATCACCTTGTTGAGCTCGCGGTAGGCGAAGGCCACCAGGAGCATCGGCAGGAACCCCGCGAGGAACACGGCCGGCATCTGGAGGCCGACCTCGCCCGCCGTGGAGCCGAGGGTGGAGGTGAGGCAGTACACCGGGGCGACGGTGGAGACGCCGATGACCGCGCTTCCCAGCAGGCCGACGGAGTTTCCGCTCAGGCCTTTGGTGCGCATGCCTTCGACGGAGCGCCCGTCGCCGTCGTCCGCGGCCCGGGGCCGTACGTCCAGCTGAGTCATGAAGCAGGACGTTAAGTTCTGCGGTTTCCGTGCCGGACGCGTCGAGGGGAAGCGCGCCCGGACGGACGTATGCCGTTTCTTCGATGGTCAATCATATCTTCCGCCTGCGGTTCCAAGGTGAGCCGTCGCTCGTGTCTGGGGCTTCCAGGTGGCCGCTTCGGGTGTCCGATATTCGGTAATCGCAGCCGGGGCCGGAATCCGCCTTCCGGAGTTTTCCGTGTGACCCGCATCACGTGAGTGGCGGGCCGGTGACGGGCGGCGGTCAACGCCGTTGCCGGGCCTGCCGATCGCCGCCGCGGCAAGGGGTTACCGCTGGTCGCGAAGGGGGTGGCGGGCGGGGCGGACGAGGCGTGCCACGGAGGTGCGCCCGACGCTGCGCGTGGATCCGTATCGCCCGGCCGGGGCGTGGTTGACGCGCGTCACATCTCCCGCCACTCTCTGCGGTGCCCGATGTCCCTCCGGCCTAGGGGAGCAGATGCTCAGACGCGCGCTTCGACTCTTCGCCTCACTTGTCATGATCATGTCCGGAACCTTCGCGGGAACCGTCCTCACCGCGGGCACCGCCCACGCCGACGGCTGCTACACCTGGACCCGCACCCTGTCCCAGGGCTCCTCCGGAGCCGACGTCACCCAGCTCCAGATCCGTCTCGGCGGCTACGCGGGCTACGGCTCGGTCCTCGCCGTCGACGGCTCGTTCGGACCGGCCACCACGGCCGCCCTCAAGCGCTTCCAATCCGCCTACGGCCTGGCCTCGGACGGCGTCGCCGGCACCAACACCTTCAACAAGCTGTACGCGCTCCAGGACGACGACTGCACGCCCGTCCACTTCACCTACGCCGAGCTCAACGACTGCAACAGCACCTGGTCGGGTGGCGCGGTCAGCGCGGCCACCGCCAAGGCCAACGCCCTGCGCACGATGTGGAAGCTGGAGGCGATGCGGCACGCCCTCGGCGACCAGCCGATCACCGTCACCAGCGGCTTCCGCTCCTACGCCTGCAACTCGGCCGTCGGCGGCGCGAGCAACAGCCGCCATCTCTACGGCGACGCGGCCGACCTCGGCTCCGGCCCGCACTCCCTGTGCACCCTGGCCAAGCAGGCCCGCAGCCACGGCTTCCGCGGCATCCTCGGCCCCGGTTACCCCGGACACAACGACCACACGCACGTCGACCACCGCGACAGCCAGTACTGGTCGGCGTCCACCTGCGGTATCTGACCACGGCCCACCTGCGGATGATCTTCCCGCCCCGCCCGGATACAGTGTCCCGCCGGATTCCGGAAGGGGACACGAACGTGCGGGTCGGGGCGGGAAGAAGCGCGGTGCGGGCCGGGACGGCAAGGACGACGCGGGGCCTGCTGTACGCGGCGCTGCTGGCGGGGGCGTTGACGGCGTGCTCCGACGGGACCGGCGAGGACGCGAAGCCGTCCGACCCGGGCGTGAACGCCTCCACGGGCGCGAAGGCCCCGGCGAGCGCACCGGCCGATGACGCCGGAGCCGTCGAGAGCGGCGGCACCATCGGCCGGGCCGGGTCCGCCTGTGTACTCCCCGTCAGCTTCGACATCGCCGCCGACTGGGAACCGGAGGCCGTCGAAGCGGCCGCGGCCGGGGACAGCGAGGCCGTCGCCGACCTGCTGCGGCAGGGCCCCGTGAACGCCGCCTGCGAGGTGGACGCCAAGCCCGCCGGGCACATCGGCTTCCTGCGCGTCTGGACCGGCCGGCCCGGCGCCGACGACCCGCGCGAGATCCTCCGGGCCTTCGTCGCCGACGAGGACGGCAACACCGGTGAGAAGTACGGCACGTTCGAGGCGGCCGACGGCGTCACCGGCGCCGAGGTGGAGTACACGCACACCAACGAACTGCTCGAGGAGACCAAGCGGGAGCGCGCCTTCGCCGTCGTCACCGACAGCGGCCCGGTCGTCGTCCACCTCGGCGGGATGGACACCGCGGAGCACCGGAACATGCTCCCGGCGTACGAGCTGGCCAAGCGCACCCTGCGGACGAACTGACCTCAGGGAACGGCCCGAGGTCCGATCCCTGAACGGGCCTCGGGCGTCCTGCGGCAGGACATGCCCTACGAGAGCTCCGCCTCCCAGGTGTCCACCGCGTAGTGCACGGTCATGCCGTGGCGGCGGTACAGCTCCGGCGCCCCGGTGGCGTTCGAGGTGTCCACGCCCAGCCCCACGGTGTCCCGGCCCAGCGCGGCGAACGCGGCGAAGGCGTGCCGCAGCAGCAGCCCGCCGAGCCCCTTGCCGCGCGCGTCGGCCAGTACGCCGACACTGCGGATCCAGCCCATGGCCTCACGGTCGTTGCGCGCCAGCAGGAAGCCCGCGTCGCCCAGTTCGTCGGTCGTTGCGATCCACACCAGGGACCAGTCCACGGTGTCGCCGTCGATGTCGCTGAGCCAGGAGGCGTAGGCACGCGGCTGGAAGTCGAAGTGCTCGGCGAACGTCTCCTGGTAGAGCCGGTGCACGAGTTCCCTGTCCGCCTCGGTGGCACAGGGCCTGATCCGCACGCCCTCCGGCGGGGCGGGCGGCTGGTCCGCCGCGGGGTCCAGCGGCCGGTGCAGCACGTGATAGCGGCGGACGGCCTGCCAGCCGCGCTCGCGCAGCCGGTCCTGGTCGGTCGTGGGCCGTACGTTCAGATGCAGATGGACCACCGCCCGCCGCGCCCCGTTGTCACGCGCCTTCTCCAGTGCCCTGGTCTCCATGGCCGCGAGGACGTCGAACCCCGCCTGCTGGTGGTCGGGCAGCACGTAGTGGTCGATGTCGACGCGCTCGCCGCCCGACTCGTCCCACAGCAGCCCGTACGCCACCAGCCGTTCGCCCTCGAACGCCAGCCAGGAGTCGCGCTCCAGGTCGGCCTCGGGATGCTTCAGATCGGCCTCGACGGTGTGCAGATCGGTCTCGGCCCGCCCGATCTCGATCAGGTCCACGGCGTTGAGGAGGTCGGTGATGGCGGGCGCGTCGGCGAGGGTGGCCGGACGGAGGGTGGCTGGCATGGCGCCAGCGTCCGGTGTCGGGGGACGGGCTCGCAACGGGTTTTCCGCACACCAGTCCGCACATCGCCCATGCGTACGCCCCACATCGCCCATGCGTCCGCCTGGGCTTCGGAGGCGCGGGCGGCCCATTGCGACCGGTTCCCCGGACGTCACCCGCGCGCCGCGCGCCGTACGGCGAAATCCGGTTGCCGGGACCCGGGCCGGCTGAAAAAGTCGCCGATCATGGCCACTTTCTCGGCGTTCGACGGCACCACGCTCGCGTATCACGTCTCAGGACAAGGGGAACCGCTGGTCTGTCTGCCCGGTGGCCCCATGCAGGACTCCCTCTACCTCGGTGACCTGGGCGGACTCGGTGCCCGGCACCGGCTGATCATGCTGGACCTACGGGGAACCGGAGCGTCGTCGGAACCCGTCGACCCGGCCGGCTACCGCTGCGACCGGCTGGTCGACGACGTCGAGGCACTGCGCGCCCATCTCGGCCTCGACCACATGACCCTGCTGGCCCACTCCGCCGGCACGAACCTCGCCCTGCGCTACACCGAGGCCCACCCCGCCCGCGTCGACCGGCTGGCGCTGCTGACGCCCAGTCCGTTCGCCGCGGGCATCACCGTCTCCGGGGAGACACGCCGCGAGACCGCGCTGCTGCGCCGGGACGAACCGTGGTTCCCCGGGGCCTTCGCGGCCCTGGAGGAGATCATGGCGGGCCGGGCCACGGAGGCGACCTGGCAGGCCGTCGCGCCCTTCGGATACGGGCGTTGGGACGACACGGCGCAGGCCCACCAGGCCGCCGGGGCGACCCAGCGCAACGAACAGGCGGCCGCCGTCTACGGCTCGGAGGGGGCCTTCGCCCCGGACGCCACCCGCGCGGCGCTCGCCGCCTTCGACCGCCCGGTGCTCGTCCTGGCCGGTGAGCTGGATCTGAACTCCCCGCCCGCCGCCACGGCCGAAATCGCCGCGCTCTTCCCCGACGCCCGGCATGTCGTCCAGCCCGGCGCCGGTCACTTCCCCTGGCTCGACGACCCGGCCGGCTTCGTCCGGGCCCTGGACGACTTCCTGCCCTGACGGGCGGGAGCCGGGCCTCAGACGGCCGTGACCTCCGCGCGGCCCGCCTCGGGGAAGTGCTCGGCCACGTCGGCGCGTTCGATCAGTAGCCGGGCCAGTTCGCGCGCCTCCGTGGCGGTCAGGGACGCCCAGACACCGGGGCCGCCGTCCTGGTGGCCGCCCACGTCCAGCGTGACCCGGCTGATGGGGCGCTCCTCGGGCGCGAGCCTGAGGCACTTCACCTCGATCCGGCGACCGCACCCGGTCACCAGCGGAATCGCTCCGGCCGCATCAAGCCCTGTCGACGCCATCGGTGTCACGCCCCTTCTGCTGCAACGTCGTTGGCCTCCCCGTCGGCCGAAAAAGCGCAGGGCCGTGTGCCCGCCGGGCACGAGGGGGAGGGCGGGCCGATCCCGTCCGTCCCGGGTCCGGCCCCGCACCTTCCACAACGCCGCTTCGGCCCGCGCCATTCCTGTCCTGCCGCGGTGCCTCCACCGGTTTCCCGGCGATCTCGTTCTCCCCGGGCTCCGGGCTCTCCAGGGCTCCCGTTCTCCCGGGGCCGTCAGACCGACTTGCCCCGCCCCGTGAGCGCGTCGCGCATCCGGTCGACCATGCCGATGCCCGGCGCCAGCAGCTTGTTCGCCGGGGGCGTGGACGGCGTCGACGGGTGCGGCCGGGTCGGCGCGGCCTTCTTCGCCATGCGGACCTTGTCACCGAGGTCGTCCAGCGCCTCCGGCGGGCAGGACGCGCGCAGACCGGGGAAGAGAGTCCCCTCCTCGTCGGTCAGGTGGGCCCGGACCTCGGTCATCAGGCTCGTGATCAGCGCGTCGAACCGCGGGTCGTCCGCGCCGCAGCCCTCCAGGTCCTTCATGATCCGCTCGACCTTGGAGTGGTCCTCGATCTCCCGGTCGGCCAGGGCGTCCCCGTTCGGCAGGTGCTTGCGCACGGCCGGGTAGAGATAGGCCTCCTCGGCCACCGAGTGCCGCACCAGCTCCATCGTGACCTGGTCGGCGTACAGCTTGCGGTCCTCGGCGCCCGGCGGCAGCGCCTCGATCCGGGCGAAGAACTGCTCGACCTCCCGGTGGTCGGTCATCAGCTCGTCGATGACGTTCCCTCCGTGACCCATGTTCCACACCTCCGTGTCGGACGACGGGCTCCGGTCGGGCCCGCCCGCGTCCGAGTGCCCCATGGCGGCGCGGCTACACGAGGGCGCCAGGGAACCGCCGCTGCACGAGGGCGCCCGGGAAACACGCAGGCACGCACGACCCTCTGTCCGCCGGACCGGGCCTCGGTGCGGCGGCACTGCCCGCCGTCGCCGAAGGCTCGTACGGGCCGTGCCTCACCCCGGCTCAGCGCCGGTACATGCCCACCAGCGTGCCGCTGGCCATCTCGCGTTCCTCCAGGATCCGGTGCACCTGGTCCGCGGAGGGCGCGTCGGGCAGGACGACGGGCTCGCCGAGGGCGTAGAGGCGGAAGTAGTAGTGGTGCGCCTCGTCGCCCGGCGGCGGGTGCGGGCCGCCCCAGCCTCGCCGGTGGTAGCCGTTGACCAGGTCGGTGCCGCCGCGGGGGTGCTCCCCGGAACCAGCGCCGCCGCTGCGCGGATCGATGCCCACGCAGACCCAGTGCACGAAGGTGCCCGACGGGGCGTCGGGGTCCTCGCACACCAGGACCAGTTCGGCGGCGTCGTCCGGCACCCCGGACCAGGTCAGCGGGGGAGAGATGTTCTCGCCCTCCAGCGCGTACCGGCGCGGGATGGTCGCGTGGTCGTCGAAAGCGCTGCTGCTCAGTTCGATGCCGGTCATGCTCCCGGCGTACCACCCCTGGGACGGACGTGCATGCGGAGCAGGGTGCGGCCGGTGCGCCGACGCGGCCGGGCCGGGGTGTGGCGGAGGACACGGAACCGGGCTGTTTCCGGGCATGTCCGGCGCGGGGAGGGGCGGGCTACCGTGATGGGACCCCCATCGACCGACGTGATCCGGACGGCCCGGCAGTGCTTCCAGACCTTTCCTCACTCGTCGCGGCGACCGTCCGCTGGCTCATGTCCGCCTACCCGCCCGGCGGCGGTGCCCTGGCCGCCGCGCTGTGCGAGGCGCAGGCCCGCCAGGCGGTGACCGTCGCCGCCGAGCTGCGCTACCCCACGGCCATGGACGCGGCGCTCGTCACCTTCGCCGGGCCAGGCGGCTCGGCGCGCCTGGACCGCATCTCGGGCGCCGGCCTCCACGAACACGAAGGCGACCCGGCGGACGACGCCTGGCGGAGCTGGGTCGACGAGGTCGTCGCCAGCTGGGCCGCGTGTCTCCTCGCCGACCCCGCCCTGGCCGTGCGGTGCGTGGCCGCCGTGGGCCGGTCCGGGCACACCAGCGTGACCCCGCTGGGCTTCCGCCGTCTCACGGCTCCGGACGAACGCGCCCTGCGAGCGGCGCCGCTCCTGCGCCACCCCGACCTGCTGGCCCCGGTCGCCGCTCTGCACAGGGACGGGCTGCTGGACCGCCTGGAGGCGGGGGAAGCGGTGGGCGTCTGAGCCGGTGCGGGTCCGGGCCGCGAGCTCACCGAGGCCGGCCTCGACGAGATCCGCCACGTCTGCCGCTGCGGGACGTACCGCCGCGTCCGCCACGCGATCATGGGGGGGCGCGGAAATACCGAACGGGACCGCGGAAGCACGGAACCGGGTCCCGGAAGTCCGGGTACGGGTCACGGGCCGCACCCGGGGGGAGCGCATAGTCAGCTCGTTGACTACTCAACGCGAGTGCTAGCTTGCTGCCATGGCACTGCGAAACGCGCTCATGGCGGCCCTGCTCCAGGGCGAGGCCTCCGGCTACGACCTCGCCAAGCAGTTCGACGCCTCGGTCGCCAACTTCTGGATGGCCTCGCCGCAGCAGCTCTACCGGGAGCTGGAGCGCATGGAGGGCGACGGTCTGATCAGCGCGCGGGTCGTGGAGCAGGAGCGCCGCCCCAACAAGCGGCTGTTCTCGCTCACCGAGGCCGGGCACGAGGCCGTGCGCGCCTACGTCGCCGAGCCGCCGGCCAAGCCGACCGCGATCCGCGACGAGCTGATGGTGAAGGTGCAGTGCGCGGACGTCGGCGACATGGACGCGGTACGCGCGGCCGTCGCCGAGCGATCGGAGTGGGCCACCGCCAAGCTCGAACGCTACGAGCGGCTACGGCAGCGACTGCTGGACGGCCGCACCGAGGACGAGTACTTCGCCGAGGCCGAGCGGATCGGGCCCTATCTCACCCTTCTGCGGGGCATGGCCTTCGAGCGGGAGAACATCCGATGGGGTGAAATCGCGCTGCGCCGACTGGAGCAGCGCTCGGCGGCGCGCAGCGCCTGACCCGCCGCCCGCGCTCCGCGCCCGTCCTCGAAACCGGAGGCCGCCGGTGTGCGCCCCGGGCTCAGCCCAGCACGGCGGCGATCTCGTCCATGACCCTCCTCCAGTGCGCGCGCCGCGCCTCACGCTCCTCGGCGCCGCGCAGTCGCTCCTCGTGGAACCGCAGGACGGCCCTGCTGCCGCCGCCCGCGGGGGAGACCGTCATCTGCACGGTCGTCGCGCCGTGCGCGAGGCGGATGCGCTCGCCGGGGCGGTAGCCGCGCACCTCGCCCTCGGTACCGTCGGCCGTCCGGTACGCGGACCCGAGCTCCGGCGTCGGCTCCGCCCCGGCGCCCAGCCAGAGGGCGAGCCCCTCGGGGCCGCTGACGAGGTCCCACACCGCGGCCGGCGGATGGGGCAGGGTGCGCGAGACGCCGATCTCCCAGCCGGCGTCCCTGGTGAGTCCCGTGGGCATCGACCCGTCCTTTCCTGAGCCTGTGACGACGTAACCAGTATAAGTGGTTACGCCCCGGGCGGGCCAGGTCCGCCGCCGCTAGGCTGCGCCGCACGACCGCGGCCCACCGGCGGCCCGGGCGGCCGACAGCCAGGGAAGACACATGGACTACTACGACCTCGGCAGCCACACCCGCCCCGTGACGACTGCCTCGTCCACCGCCCAGCTGTGGTTCGACCGCGGGCTGGTGTGGACGTACGCCTTCCATCACGAGGAGGCCGTCTCCTGCTTCGAGAAGGCCGTGGCGGCCGACCCGGACTGCGCCATGGCCCACTGGGGCATCGCCTACGCCCTGGGCCCCAACTACAACAAGCCGTGGGAGTTCTTCGACGAGAGGGACCTCGCGCGGACCGTCGAGCGCACCCACGCGGCCGTGGAGCGCGCCCACGAGCTGGCGGACCGCGCGACCCCCGTCGAGCGCGCCCTCATCGAGGCCCTGCGGGCCCGCTATCCGCAGGACCGGCCCGCCGAGGACTGCTCGGTGTGGAACGCGCCCTACGCCGAACGGATGGCCGCCGTGCACGCGCTCGCCCCCGACGACCTCGACGTGGCGACCCTGTGCGCCGACGCGCTGATGAACCTGACGCCCTGGCAGCTGTGGGACATGCGCACGGGCGAGCCCGCCGAGGGCGCCCGGACGCTGGAGGCCAAGGCCGTCCTCGACCGGGCGCTCGCCACCGAGGCGGGCACGGTCCACCCTGGCCTGCTGCACCTGTACATCCACCTGATGGAGATGTCCCCGACCCCGGAGGCGGCCCTGCCCGTCGCCGACCGGCTGCGCGGCCTGGTCCCCGCCGCGGGCCACCTCCAGCACATGCCCTCGCACCTGGAGGTCCTGTGCGGCGACTACCGCAGCGTGGTCAGCGACAACAGCGCGGCCATCGCCGCCGACCAGGAGATCCTCGCCCGCAACGGCGCGATGAACTTCTACACCCTGTACCGCTCGCACAACTACCACTTCAAGATCTACGGCGCGATGTTCCTCGGCCAGTCCCGGGTCGCCCTGGACACCGCCGCGCAGCTGGAGGCCAGCATCCCGGAGGACCTGCTGCGGGTGGAGAGCCCGCCCATGGCCGACTGGCTGGAGGCCTTCCTCGCCATGCGGGTCCATGTGCTGATCCGCTTCGGCCGCTGGGAGGAGATCCTCGGACTGCCCCTGCCCGCCGACCCGGTGCTGTACTGCATGACCACGTCGATGCTCCACTACGCCCGCGGCGTCGCGTTCTCGGCGACGGGCCGGATCCCCGAGGCCGAGGCGGAGCGCGAGCTGTTCCGCGCGGCCGTGGTCCGGGTGCCCGAGACCCGGATGCTGTTCAACAACACCTGCGCCGACATCCTCGCCATCGCCTCCGCCATGCTCGACGGCGAACTCGCCTACCGCAAAGGCGACTTCGACACCGCCTTCGCGGCCCTGGAGCGGTCCGTGGCACTCGACGACACCCTGCCCTACGACGAGCCCTGGGGCTGGATGCAGCCCACCCGGCACGCGCTCGGCGCCCTGCTGCTGGAGCAGGGGCGGATCGAGCGGGCCGAGGCCGTCTACCGGGCCGACCTGGGGCTGGACGACACCCTGCCGCGGGCCTGCCAGCATCCCGGGAACGTCTGGGCGCTGCACGGCTTCCACGAGTGTCTCGTCCGGCTCGGCAAGCTCGGCGAGGCGGGCGTCGTCGCCCAGCAACTGAAGATCGCCACCGCCCTCGCGGACGTACCGGTCGAGGCGTCCTGCTTCTGCCGGCTGGACACCTCGGCCGCCGACTCCGACGGGTCCGGCGGGTGTTGCGGCGAACCGCACGAACACAAGAGCTGAGCACTTCTCGCGTTCAACGGCTCGTCCGCCGGTCCGGTGCGATCCGCCCGGCCGCACGACCACGGGCCGTCCCCGTGTCAGAGGGCGGTCTCCCGCGCCTGACGGCCCGCGAAGGGCCATCATGAATCATGAGATCGTCGACGGCGCCGCCGGATTGACGCTCCGACGGCGGGGCAGACGACGACGATCGGACGGAGGGCAGGGAGAGGGATGGCTACAGCGGTGGGATCCGGCTCGGGCGGCAGTGCGGCGGGCGACGGCCGGGCCCGCACCTGGGCGCGACTCGCCCTACTGTGCGCCCTCGGCGCCTTCGCGTTCATCGCCGCGGCGGCCGGCTCCGGCGGTGTCCTGCTGCTCGTCATCGGGCTGCTCGGCTCCGCGCTCACCGGCGCCGGTGTGTGGTGGGCCCTCGCCCATCGCCGGGCCGCGCGGCTGCTGGGCGTGCTGCTGGCCGTGGTCACGCCGATCGCCGTGCTGGTGCTGTTCGCCGCGACGGGCGTGTGGCTCCTGGCCGTCGCCGTGATCGCCCTGTGGGCGGCCGCACTGGGCTTCGCCCGCGCCTGTCTGCGCCGGCTGCGCCAGCCGTACGGCATGCACGCGCGCGGCACGCCGCCGCCGCGCCGCCCGGTGCTGATCATGAACCCGCGGTCCGGCGGCGGCAAGGTCGAGCGCTTCGGTCTCGTCGACCGCGCCGAGGCGCTCGGCGCCCGCGTGGTGCTGCTCGAACCCGACGGACCCGATGTCGAGACCCTGGCCCGGCGGGCGGTCGCCGAGGGCGCCGACCTCCTGGGCGCGGCGGGCGGGGACGGCACCCTCGCCATCGTCGCCTCGGTGGCCGTCGAGCACCGGCTGCCCTTCCTCGTCATCTCCGCGGGCACCCGCAACCACTTCGCCATGGACCTCGGCCTCGACCGCAACGACCCCTCGACCTGCCTCGACGCCCTCACCGAAGGCGTCGAACTCCGCGTCGACCTCGGCGACGTCGACGGGCGCCCCTTCGTCAACACCGTGTCCTTCGGGGCGTACGCGCACATCGTGCAGAACCCCGACTACCGCGACGCCAAGACGGCCACCGCCCTCGAACACCTCCCGGACCTGCTCCAGGGCAGCGAGGGCGCCCATCTGGAGGCCGACGCCGACGGCACCGAGGTGTCCGGTCCGCAGGCGCTGCTGATCAGCAACAACCCCTACGCGCGCGCCGACCCGTTCGGCGGCGGCCGCCGGCCCCGGCTCGACCGCGGCAGCCTGGGCGTGATCGCCGTACGCGTGGAGGGCGCGGCCGGGGCCGCCGGGGTCGCGCTGCTCGGCGAACGGGCCGGGGGCATCACGGTGCTGACCGCGACCCGGGTGGCCGTACGGGCCGACACCGACACCGTCCCGGTGGCCGTGGACGGCGAGGCCCTCGTCATGCCGGTGCCCGTCGTGTGCACCGTACGGCCCAAGGCGCTGCGCATCCGGGTGCCGCGGCACCGGCCGGGCGCCGCCTATGTGACACCGCCGGTGGACTGGCGACGCATCGTCCACCTGGCACTGACCTTCCGCACAGCACCACAGGGAGCCGAGTGATGTCCGACCACCCGCCCAACGACCGCCTGCCCCACCGTCGCCTCGCACGCGACCTCGGTGCCCTCGACCAGGCGCTGTACGAGGCGGTGACCGTCACCGAGACACCGGCGCTCGACAGGGCGCTGCGCCGGCTCTCCGCCGCCGCGGACCACTCGAAGATCTCGTTCGCCGTCGCGGGGCTGCTCGCGCTGGTACCCGGACGGCCGCGCCGCGCGGCACTGCTGGGCATGGCCGCCGTCGGCGTCGCCTCGGCGAGCGCCAACCTGGTCGGCAAGAAGCTGGTACGACGGCGCCGGCCGCACCGGGCCGAGGACTCGCCGTTCCCCGGGCGGCACGTCGCGATGCCGGACTCGGCGTCCTTCCCCTCCGGCCACACGGCCTCCGCCGTCGCGTTCGCCGCCGCCGTCGGCCCCGCGCTGCCGGTCGCGACCGTCCCGCTCGGCCTGATCGCCGTGGCCGTCGGCTACTCCCGTGTGCACACCGGCGTCCACTACCCGGGTGATGTGATCGCCGGGGCGCTCCTCGGCACGGGCGCGGCGGCGGTGGTGCTGACGGCGGCACGGTCGACGCACTGACGCGCGGGAGAGGCCGCAAGCGACGGTGGTGGAACGGGTGTTCTGCGCGCCGGGGTCCTATGCGGCCGGCCGGGCCACCAGCGCGTCGCCGTCCGGGTCGACACGGACGCCGTAGGGGTGGCTGACGCGGTCCAGGGTGTCGCGCAGCCACCGCGTGTCCTGCGCGGGTGCCCGTTCCAGACGCAGCCGGCGGCTGCGCAGGGGGATCAGGCGTACCCGGCGCAAACGGCCGTCGCCCGCGTCGAGTTCGACGAGGTACAGCAATCGCAGGTCGTCGCGGTAGTGCTCCTGGCCGCCGATGCCCTCGTAGTCGTTGACGAGGTCGCCGCAGCCGTGCAGGACGAGCCGGCCGCGGTACAGCTCCAGCGGCCGTGGGTGGTGCGAGGAGTGCCCGTGCACCACGTCGGCTCCGGCGTCGACCAGGGCATGGGTCAGGGCGCGGTCCGAACGCGCCGGTGGATAGCCCCAGTTGGAGCCCAGATGCACCGACACCACGACCAGGTCCCCGGCCCGCTTGCGTTCCGCCACCGCCGTCAGCAGCCGGGGGAGCGTGCCGTCCCCGGCCAGATGGACTCCGCTGCGCCCGGCCGTCGCCGCCCAGTCGCGGGGGACCCCGCTGGACTCGGCCGCCAGACCGAACACGCTCAGCCGCACGTCGGGCCGTAGGCGGAGGGTCACCGGTGCGCCCGCCTCCCCGAGGTCCGCTCCCGCTCCGGCCGTCGGCAGACCGGCGGCGGACAGCGCGGCCAGGGTGTCGGCGAGACCGCGGCGGCCGTAGTCGAGGACGTGGTTGTTGGCCAGCACGCACACGTCCGGGCGGGCCACGGCCAGCGCCGGGAGGTTGTCCGGGTGCATCCGGTAGTGCACGGCCTTACCGGGCTGGAAGGCGTCGTGGCAGGTCACGGCCGTTTCGAGGTTGAGGATCCGGGCCTGTGGCGCCGCCGCGTCCAGCAGCTCCGGCACCTCACCCCACGGGTAGCCGAACCCCCGGTCCCGTGGCACGGCCCCGTTGCGGTCCTCCGCGAGGGCGACATAGACCCGGGCGTCGTGGACGTACTGCTCGGGGATCGCCGGATCGAGCGGGCGGGGCAGGAGCTGGTCCACTCCCCGGCCGAGCATCACGTCGCCGCAGAGGAACACCGAGACCGGCTCGCCGCCCATACCTCATGACACCCGGCACGGCCGCGGCACGCAAACGAGCGCGGGCCTCGCCGAAAGGAGAGGGGAGGGGGATCGTAAAAGGCGCCTACCGGGACGGAAGCCCACCCGAGTGCGGCCTCCGGGCCACCCCGTGAACGGCCGGATTCTCATCGGGTTAGCATATGAGCGCCGTCTAGCTCGAAAGTGAAGACTGTGACTGTCAACGACGACTCGTTCACCAACTGGAAGAACCGCGAGGAGATCGCGGAGTCGATGATCCCGATCATCGGGAAGCTGCACCGCGAGCGGGACGTGACCGTCCTGCTGCACAGCCGCTCCTTGGTGAACAAGTCGGTGGTCAGCATCCTCAAGACCCACCGCTTCGCCCGGCAGATCGACGGCGAGGAACTCTCCGTCACCGAGACGATGCCGTTCCTCCAGACCCTCACCACGCTGGACCTCGGCCCCTCCCAGATCGACATCGGCATGCTCGCCGCCGAGTACAAGGCCGACGACCGCGGCCTGTCGGTCGCGGAGTTCACCGCCGAGGCCGTCGCGGGTGCCACCGGCGCCAACAAGCTCGAGCGCGGCGAAGGCCGTGACGTCGTCCTGTACGGCTTCGGCCGCATCGGACGCCTCGTCGCCCGCCTGCTGATCGAGAAGGCCGGCTCCGGCAACGGCCTGCGCCTGCGCGCCATCGTCGTCCGCGGCGGCGGCGAGGCCGACCTGGTCAAGCGCGCCTCGCTGCTGCGCCGCGACTCGATCCACGGCCAGTTCCAGGGCACGATCACCGTCGACGAGGCGAACAGCACGATCGTCGCCAACGGCAACGCGATCCGTGTGATCTACGCGAACGACCCCTCCGAGGTCGACTACACGGCGTACGGCATCAAGGACGCCATCCTCATCGACAACACCGGCAAGTGGCGCGACCGCGCGGGCCTGTCCCAGCACCTGCGCCCCGGTATCGACAAGGTCGTCCTGACCGCCCCCGGCAAGGGCGACGTCCCGAACATCGTCCACGGCGTCAACCACGACACCATCAAGCCGGACGAGCGCATCCTGTCCTGCGCCTCCTGCACCACCAACGCGATCGTCCCGCCGCTGAAGGCCATGGACGACGAGTACGGTGTGCTGCGCGGCCACGTGGAGACCGTCCACTCGTTCACGAACGACCAGAACCTGCTGGACAACTACCACAAGGCCGACCGCCGGGGCCGTTCCGCGCCGCTCAACATGGTGATCACCGAGACCGGTGCCGCCTCCGCCGTCGCCAAGGCGCTGCCGGAGCTCAAGGCCCCGATCACCGGCAGCTCGATCCGCGTCCCCGTGCCGGACGTCTCGATCGCCATCCTGAGCCTGCGCCTGGGCCGCGAGACCAACCGCGAGGAGGTCCTCGAGTACCTCCGCGACGTCTCGCTGCACTCGCCGCTGAAGCGCCAGATCGACTTCACCACGGCCCCCGACGCCGTCTCCATGGACTTCGTCGGCTCCCGCCACGCGTCCATCGTCGACGCGGGCGCCACCAAGGTCGACGGCGACAACGCCATCCTCTACCTCTGGTACGACAACGAGTTCGGCTACTCCTGCCAGGTCGTCCGCGTCGTCCAGCAGGTCTCCGGGGTCGAGTACCCCACCTTCCCGGCCGCTCAGGCCTGAGCCCGGCCACGGTGTCCCCGCCCGAACTGTGCGGCGGGCGGGGACACCGCGCGGACTCTCGCCGCTCCAGGTCGCAAAGACCCCGGAGCGGCTTGCTCCGCGCCCCGCGGACCCGGGAGGGTGGAGGTCATGACCGACGAACTCACCGTCGCCGTGCTCGGCACCGGCATCATGGGTGCCGCGATGGCCCGCAACCTCGCCCGCGCCGGACACACCGTCCGCGCCTGGAACCGCAGCCGTGACAAGGCGGAGCCACTGACCGCCGACGGCGTGCGCGTGGCGGACACCCCGGCCGAGGCCGTCGAGGGCGCCGACGTCGTCCTCACGATGCTGTTCGACGGCCCCGTCACCCTCGACGTCATGCGCCAGGCCGCCAAGGGCCTGCGCGCCGGGGCCGCCTGGGTGCAGTCCACCACGGCCGGCCTGGACGGGATCGCCGGCCTCGCCGCCTTCGCCGACGAGCACGGCCTCGTCTTCTACGACGCCCCCGTCCTCGGCACCCGCCAGCCCGCCGAGGCCGGACAGCTGCTGGTCCTGGCCGCCGGCCCGGAGCAGGGCCGCGACCGCGTCAGGCCCGTCTTCGAGGCCGTCGGCGCCCGTACCGTGTGGACCGGCGAGGACGGTGCCGAGGGCTCCGCGACACGGCTGAAGCTCGTCGCCAACAGCTGGGTCCTCGCCGCGACCAACGCCGCCGGAGAGGTGCTCGCCCTGTCCGGGGCACTCGGCGTCGACCCGCAGAAGTTCTTCGACCTCATCGCCGGCGGCCCCCTGGACATGGGCTACCTGCGCGTCAAGAGCGACCTGGTCCGCGAGGGGCGGCTCTCACCCGCCCAGTTCGCCGTGTCGACCGCGGCCAAGGACGCCCGGCTGATCGTCGAGGCCGGACAGCGGCAGGGCGTCCGCCTGGACGTGGCCGAGGCGAGCGCGGCTCGCCTGGCCCGCGCCGCCGAGCAGGGGCACGGCGACGAGGACATGGCGGCGGCCTACTTCGCCAGCTTCGACGAGACCGACGCCTGACACAGCCCCGGCCCCCGCCCGGAAAACCGGGTGCGGGCACCGCGCCGTCCCGCATAGGCTGACGGCCGTCCAGGTGCGAAGGCTGTGGCTACTTCCTTGCAACGGTTCCGTGCCACCGCCGGCCATGACCTCTGGACGCCAAGGACACGAGCCGCCCGCCACGGGGGAGATCCGGCGGGCGGCTTCGTCGTGCCCGGAGCCCGCGCCGAGCACTCGGCGGGCACGTCCCCGGACCGCGGGTTACGGTGCAGCCATGATCTCGCTGTTCGGCGCCGGAGAGATGGGCGAGGCACTCCTCGCCGGTCTCGTGCGCTCGGGCCATGCCCCGGAGGAGATCCTCGTCGTCGAACCGCGCGCGGAACGCGCCGAGGAACTCAAGTGGAAGTACGGCGTCACGGCCGTGGCACCGCGGCACGCCGCCGAGGCGGCCGACACCGTGCTGATCGTGGTCCGGCCGCAGCACGTGGCGGAACTGCTCGACGAGATCGCCCCGCACCTCGGCCCCGACTGCCTGGTCGTCTCGGCCGCGGCGGGCATCCCGAGCCGGTTCGTCGAGCGGCGGCTCGGCGGGGAGCGGCCCGTCATCCGCGTCATGCCGAACACTCCCGTCCTCGTCGAGTCGGGCATGTCCGTGATCTCCCCGGGCCGCCACACCACCGAGGAGCATCTGCGCCGGGCCCGGCACCTGCTCAGCCCCGTCGGCAGGGTGATCCTCCTCGACGAGGAGTGCCAGGACGCGGCCACCGCCCTCTCGGGCAGCGCACCGGCCTACTTCTTCTACGTCATCGAGAACATGATCAAGGCCGGGAACGAGCTCGGCGTCCCCGAGGAGGCCGCCCGGGACATGGTCCTCCAGGCCGCCGAGGGTGCCGTGGCGATGATCCGAGGCACCGGCGAGCCGCCCGGCGCGCTGCGCGAGTCCGTCACGTCCCCCGGCGGCACGACCCAGGCGGCCGTGACCACCCTGGTCGACGAGGGCGTCGGCCGGGCCGTCCGCGAGGCGGTCGAAGCCGCCGCCCGACGCAGCCGCGAACTGGGCGAGCGCTACGCGGGGGAGCCGGGCACCGGCCCCGACGCCTGAAACGCCCGGGAGTCGAGAATCGGGGGCGGGGGGCGGGTTGCCGGCCCGACGCCTGAAACGCCCGGGAGTCGGGAGCCGGGGGCGGGTCGCCGGGCCCGACGCCCGAGACGCCCCGGGAGTCGATGTCACCGCCGGCATCCCCTCCGCCTCGTGCCGGCCCCGGCATCGCCCCTCACCCCAACCGCCGAGCCCCCGGCCCCGGCCTCGCGACCACATCCCCCGGCGTCAGCGCCACGCTCTCCGCGCAGCACTCCACGACCACCCGCACCTCGGCCCCGCACTCCTTGTGCCGGATGTCCAGCACCGGCCCCTCGGGCTCACCGGCGTACGTCTCGCCCCACTGGCCCAGCGCCATCAGGACCGGCCACAGATCCCAGCCCTTGCGCGTCAGCCGGTACTCCTTGCGCGCCCGGCTGCCCGGCTCCTGGTAGGGCACGGCCGAGAGGATGCCGGCCGCGGTGAGCTTGCGCAGCCGGTCGCTGAGCACCGCCTCGGACAGGCTCATATGACGGCGGAAGTCGTCGAACCGGCGCACCCCGTTGGCGGCGTCGCGCAGGATCTGCAACGTCCACTTCTCGCCCACCACTTCGAGCGTCCGCTGGACGGGGCAGTTCTCCGTGCTCGTCTCAAGCCACTGCATGGCGTCATCGTAGGCGCCTGACTTCGTCGTTGACAGTCAGCTCACGGCACGGCTAACTTCGATCTACGAAGCCAGCCGAGGGAGGCAGCGCACCCATGGGACGGACCCGCACGTACGAATGGCAGGACCCCGGGATCACGGCCGGGGCCGTCGGCAAGGGCACGGGTCTGGACCTGCTGCGCGACATGGTGGCCGGACGGCTGCCCTCGCCGCCCATCACGGCCACGCTCGGGTTCACGCTCGACGAGGTCGACCACGGCTACGCGGTGTTCTCCCTCGAGCCGGGCGAGGAGCACTACAACCCGATCGGCAGTGTGCACGGCGGCGTCTTCGCCACCCTGCTCGACTCGGCGGCGGGGTGCGCCGTGCAGTCGGTGCTGGCCGAGGGGATGGGCTACACCTCGCTCGACCTGAGCGTGAAGTTCCTGCGCCGGGTGACCGTGGACACCGGCCGGGTGCGGGCCATCGGCCGGGTCGTCAACAGCACCCGGCAGACCGCGCTCGCCGAGGCCACGCTCGTGGACGGCAACGACCGTCTGCTCGCCCACGCCACCAGCAGCTGCCTGCTGTTCCCGGTTCCGTCGGCCGAGGCGTGACGTGCGACGTGGCTCCGGCGGAAGACGCTCCGGCCTGCCGACGGGTCAGCCGGCCGCCGGGTCCGCCGGCACCGGGTCCGGCCAGTTCCGCAGCAGCGCGTCGAGGGCGTCGATGATCCGGGTCCAGGTCTCCTGGGTGTCGGGTGCGCTGTGGCTGAATCCGCCGCCCATCTCCAGGGTCACGTATCCGTGGAAGACGCTGCCCAGCAGCCGGACGGCATGGGTCTGGTCGGGTTCGGCCAGGTCGTAGCCGCGCAGGATCGCCCGGGTCAGCCGCGCGTGCCGTACCCCCGCACTGGCGGCGGCCGCCTGCGGGGTCAGCCGGAACTGGGCCGCCGAGTAGCGGCCCGGGTGCTCGCGGGCGTAGTCGCGGTAGACGTCGGCGAGCGCGCGCAGGGCGTCCTTGCCGGCCCGGCCCGCGAGTGCGTCGACCGCGCGGTCCGCGAGCTCCTCCAGGGAGAGCAGGGCGATCCGGGTCTTGAGGTCCTGGGAGCTCTTGACGTGCGAGTACAGACTCGCGACCCTCACCTCGAACCGCCGGGCGACCGCCGACACGGTGACCTGCTCGAAACCGACCTCGTCGGCCAGCTCCGCCCCGGCCCGGGTCAGGCGCTCCGCGGTGAGTCCGGCGCGCGCCACGGCGGCCCCCTTCCCTGTTCCTGAAGTGTGTGCCTCCCCGCCTGAATGCTTCAGGCAGGTCACGGCCACCCTAAGGCAGCCCGACCCGGTGGGTCGGCGTGATCAGGCCCGACGCCGGCACGGCCGGTCCGCACCCGGCGCCGTGGGTCAGCGCAGCCTGCGGCAGTACAGCGCGTCCGGTGTGCGGGAGGAGCCCAGGCGGCCCGTGTAGGCGATGCCGGCCGCGTACTCGTCGTCGGCGCACTGGCCCTTGTAGCGGCCGTACGCGAAGTCGCCGCCCTTCGGGGCCGGGCCGCGGTTGTCGCCCCGGTCGAACCAGAGGGTGCGGGCACCGGTGCCCGTGATCGTGCCGGCCACGGCCGGCGCGCACAGGGCGGCGGAGACGGCGGCGCCGCGGACGCTGTAGCCGATGAGGAACTGGCCCTCGGCGCACTGGAGTTTGCTGTAGCCGGAGGCCCAGTCCGAGCGGACGTGGCGCTCGTCCCTGACCACCTCGTGGGCGCGGGCGGAGTCCCAGCGCGGGCCCGCCGCCACGTCGGTGCACAGGCCCCGGTTGCCCGTGTGGCTCAGACCGATCAGCCGCTGTCCGTCGGGACAGGCCGCCTTGCGCGCCCCGGAGTCCCAGTCGCCCGCGGCCCGCATCCGGCGGGACCGGACGAAGTCGCCGTGGTCGGGGCTGAGCATCGGCCAGTGCGTCGCCGGGGCGATGTGGCCGGTGCGGCTGGGGGCGGACATCAGCCGGGTCCAGGCCGCGGCGCGCCAGTCGTCACCGTCGTACAGGCCCATCCGGTGGCCTCGCGCGTCCCAGTGCAGCAGGGCCCAGCCGTTGCCCCCGCGGTTCTCGTGCCAGCCGACCAGCGGCCAGTAGGCGAAGTCGGCGTCGGCGCGGATGAGCTGGTCGACGAAGTTCTCGAACCAGGCGCGCGGCTTCGGCCCGGTCTCCTCCCGGCCGCCGACGCCGAACTCGCTGATCCACAGCGGGGCGGTGTAGTGGCGGTCGCCCTCGGTGACGAAGAACGCCTGGCGGTCGAGCACGGAGATCAGGTCGGCCGGGCTGAGGTCGCGGTAGCGCGGGTCGGTGGTCTCGCCCATGCCGGTGGCGCCGGTGTGGTGGGGGCCCGTGTAGTCGTAGAAGTGGGCGGAGTACACCAGCTTGTCGGAGCTCAGGAGCGTGTGCGAGAGGTTGCGGGCCGGTTCCAGGGTGGGGCGGCCGTGGGGGAGGCCGTCCACCGGGATGCCGTACCAGTTGATGCCCTCCACCATGATCAGCAGGTCGGGGCCGGCCTCGGTCAGGATGCGGTCGGCGACGCGCTGTGAGGCGGCGAACCAGTCGTGGTCGTCGCCGAGGCCCCAGTTGGGGTCGTCCCAGACCGAGCGCCGCACCTCGTTGTAGAGGTCGGCGCCCACGACGCGCTTGTTGTCGCGGTAGCGGCGGGCCATGAACACCCAGTCGTTCTCCCACGCCGTCGTGGACAGGCTCGCGTTCCAGCGCTCGTTGCCGTCGACCCCGCAGCACCAACGGGTCGTGTTGGTGTGGTTGTTGAGGATCACCGCGAGCCCGGCCGCCGTCAGCTCGCGCACCACGACGTCGTACACCTGGAGCGGAGTGCTGCCCCGCAGCCGGGGGTTGGCGGCGACGGAGGCGTCGGTGACCGGGCGGCTGTCGTGGATCATCTCGTTGGAGAACGGCAGCCGGATGCTGTTGATCCCCAACTCCTGGAAGCCCGCGATGATGTCCGCCATGGGTGCCCGGTCCAGGCCGAGCGGCATCCGGCCGGAGTTCTCGCCCGCGTGGTGCTGGGCGTTGTCGTCCTGGCTGCCCGAGCCGTTCCAAGTGCCGCTAGCTCCGTGCCAGTTGCCCGACCGCAGCCGGAAGCGTTCGCCGTCGGCGTCCACGATCCAGCGCCCGCGTGTGCTGAGCGGGCCGGTCCAGTCCGCCGCCCCGGCGGAGGCGGCCGAGGGCGGGGTGGGGGCGGCGGCCGGTTCGGCCGAGGCGTCGGGGACGACCGCGAGGGTGCAGAGCAGTGCGGCGGCCAGCGTCCGGAGCACAGGCGTCTTTGTCATGGTCGCGCCATGATGGCGGATGTGGGGGGAGAAGGCCAGAGTGACCCGGGGCGGGGGGCCGGAGTCGGCCACGGCACGGCGGTGTCAGTGCCCTCTGCCATGATCCCCGCATGTCCGACGACCGGCCGAACCAGCCCCGCGTCACCGGCCGGCGCGGCGGCCCCACCGCCCCGTGCCGGCCGGCGCCCCCCGTTCCCGACCGTCGCGCGGCTCGGCGAGGCGTGCTCCTGCCGTTCGACGACGCACGGCAGGCGCTGATCCTCGGCAAGGCCTTCCCGCTCGCCGCCGACCGCGAGATCACCGACCCGAGCGTTCTCCGACAGACCGAGCGAGGTGCCTGATGGCCACCGTGACCTTCCGGGACGAGACCGCGACGGGCAAGGCCGTCGCCGAGCTGGCGGTCGAGGGCCTCCCCGACCGGATGAGCGTGCGGGAGCTGATCAGGCTGCGCGTGCGTGAGGAGGTCGCCCGCCACAACGACCGGCCGGGCGACCGGTTCCACGGCCTGGTCAGGCCCGACGACGCCGAAGTCGAGCTCAACGGCTACCGGCTGCGCGAGCCCCGCCGCATCGACTGGGAACGCCAGGCCGACATGGCCGAGCAGGCGTTCCTGGCCAACGGGTACTTCGTGCTGACCGGGGACCGGCAGATCGAGCACCTCGACGAGCAGATCGACCTCACGGCCGAACCGGACCTGGTGTTCATCAAACTCGTGGCGCTGGTCGGGGGCTGACCCCCATGGCGGCCCGGCTCATACGCCCGGGCCCCTCGGCCCGATGTCCACCACCCGCGCCCAGGCGGGCGGGTGTTCGGGCGCATGGTCCGGATCGTCCTCCCGCCAGGAGTCCGACGTCCCACCGCGCGGGAACAGCCCGATCACCGTGCGGCAGGCCGGCCGGACGGCCGGCCACGGGGTCTGCCCGTCGGTGAGGGCCACGACGACGTCCGGGCGGGGCCGTGCCGCGAGAGCCCTGGCGAAACCGCTGCGCAGATCCGTGCCCCCACCACCCAGCAACGGGATGTCCTCGGCCCGGCACAACGGCCCCACCACGTTCGCCGCCGCGTCGCAGGACAGCACGCTCACCAGGTCGCGCCGCCCCCCGACGGCACGGGAGATCGCGGCGATCTCCAGCAGGGCGCTGCCCAGTTCGGCGTCGCTGACCGAGCCGGAGGTGTCCACGACGACCGTGACACGCGGTGGCGTGCGGCGCAGACTCGGCAGCACCACACCGGGCAGGCTCGCCGAACGCCGGGCCGGGCGGCCGTAGACGTAGTCCTCGCCCACCCCGGCCGCGGACGCCGCCGAGCGGACGGCGGCACCCAGCAGTTCCCGCCAGGGCTGCGGCGGATGGACCACCTCCTCCGCCCACCGCCGCCACCCCCGCGGCGCGTCCCCGGGCCGGCCCGTGATCCCCCGGGCGACCCGGAACCGTACGGCGTCCCGCTCCTGCTCGCTGAGTCCGTGCGCCCCGTCCGGACCCAGCTCCCACTCCCGGGCCACGCCGTCGGCGCCGCTGCCGCAGTCCAGCCAGGCCAGGTACCGGGTCATCGGCCCGAGCCGGATCTCCCCCGCGTACTCCTCCATGAGCAGCCCGCCGGACAGCAGCAGATGACGCGGGAACACCGCGCCCTTCGGGACCACGAGACCGTCGCCGAACGCGTCGTCGTTGATCTCGCAGTCCGCCGCGAGGTTCATCCGCAGCCGGTCGCCCGCGCCCGTCATACCACGGTCGCGGGCGAGCCGGTCGCTGCGGCCGTGGTGGTCGCGCAGCAGATGCGACACCTCGTGCACCCACACCGCGGCCAGGTCCTCCACCGGCATCCGGTCCACGAACCCCGGTGAGACATAGCACCGCCAGTGCCGGTCGACCGCCATCGTCGGCACCGCGCGCGACTCGACGACATGCAGGGCGAACAGGGCCGTGGCGAGATAGGGCCGGGCCCGCGCCGCGTGCAGCCGGGCCGCGAACAGCTTGTCCAGGTCCAGCGCCACTGCCGTCGCCGCGCTCATCGGGCACCCTGCCCGGCGAGCGGGGCCGCGACGGCGGCACGGTCGGCCGCCCGGTCCGCGCGGCGGGACAGGGACACCGCCCCGGCCAGCCGCTCGATGGCCTCCGGCACGTCCCAGTCCTCGCGGCGCAGCCCGGCGAGCGCCGTGGCGGGGGCGACCACCAGATCGGGCGCCCCGGTCTCAAGGGCCCGCACCAGCAGCGCCCACGCGGCGTCCCAACGGGCACGCTCCGGACGGGCGTTGACCGCCGCCACCACCGCCTCGAGGCTCGCCTGCCGCAGATCCCCCCGCTCGGGCAGCTCGGCCCGGCCGGGGTCGGCGAGCAGCAGCTCGGGGTCGGGCAGGTCCATCCGGTCCATCGCCGCCAGCAGCTCGAATCCCGGGCCGTCCCCGACCGTTCCCCTGACCAGCAGCGACAGCACGTCCCGGGAGACCCCGGCGGCGGTCGCGAACGCGATCAGGGTCAGCGTCATGTCCCAGCTGCGCGGCGAGGGCCAGGCGCCGCCCCGGCGGGTCTCCCCGCTCGGCAGCCGGTGCACAAGGGTGGGCCGGGCCGTGAGGAACTCGCACACCGCGCGGCGCGCGAAGGCCACGGCCTCGCTCAGCAGGGCCGGGTCGAGCCGGGGCAGGGTGGCCCGGGGCCAGGTCCCGGCGAGGCCCCGTACGACGACCTCGTGGTCGTGGGTCCACTGGAGATGCACGAAACGGTTCGCCAGCGGAGGGCTCAGTTCCCAGCCGTCGGCGGCGGACGAACGCGGGTTGGCCGCCGCCACGATCCGTACCCCGGGCGGCAGCCGGAGGGCACCGATCCGCCGCTCCAGGACGAGCCGCAGCAGCGCGGCCTGCACGGCGGGCGGCGCGGTGGACAACTCGTCCAGGAACAGCAGCCCCCGGCCGGCCCGCACCAGGCGCACGGCCCAGTCCGGCGGTGCCATCGGTACGCCCTGCTGCGCGGGGTCGTCACCGAGGACGGGCAGTCCGGAGAAGTCGGACGGCTCGTGCACGCTCGCGATCACCGTGGTCAGGGGCAGATCCAGGGAAGCGGCCAGCTGGTTGAGCGCGGCGGTCTTGCCTATGCCGGGCTCACCCCACAGCAGCACCGGCAGATCGGCGGCCACGGCGAGAGTCAGGGCCTCCAACTGGGTGTCCGGGCGGGGTTCGGTCGTCGTGTCGCGCAGCAGGGTCAACAGCTCGCCTGCCACGTCGAGCCGGGAGGGGGAGACAGAAGTCTGGGGCATGCGTCATCACCTGGGGAAGGTCGTCGGGGCAGGGCGCGGCCCGGCACCCGGAAAGCCGGAAGGGAGAAGGAGGGGAGAAGAAGGGAGCAGAAGAGGAAGCGAGTTGTCAGCGCGCGGTCGTGTGGCGCGGGTGGGAGCGGTGGCCGCCTGGCCGCTTGGGTCCCGGCCAGGCCGACCGGTGCGGTGACGGCTCGGCCAGGCCCGCCCTGAACAGCCCGTAGGCGACCCGACGGCCGGCGGCCGCCTCCAGTTCGTCCAGCAACGGTCCACTGCGCAGCACCGCTTCGGGCCCGAGCAGCCCCTCCACGACGGCCAGTGCCCCGGCGATGTCGCCGTGCGCGAGACGTTCGCGGACACCTGTGAGGCACTCGGGCCTGCGGTGGGCCTCGTCGATCGCCCGCAGACAGGGCAGCGGCGGTCCGGAGAGCGCGGCGAGCAGTTCCTCGCGCCGGACCTCCGCCGGGTCGTGGTCGAGCGGGGCCAGTACGCCGTCGACCAGCCCGATCCGGTGCCGTGCGCCCCGGCACTCCACCAGCCGCGCCCCTCCCACCGGATCCGCGGCAGGCGGCGGGCCCGGCGCGTGTCCCGGTGCCAGAGCCTCGGCGACCAGGGGATGCAGCAGCCCGGGCTCGATCAGTCCGGCGCGCAGCAGTTCCAGGTCGGGCGGTACCCAGGTCGCCGCCTCGGGCAGCACGGGGAGTGTGGACACCCGCCCGTCGGCCGGAGCCGGAGTGATGCTGGCGTCCGCCGGTCCCGTGGGCCGGACCAGCAGCCGCTGCCGGGCGCCCAGACGTACGGCGACCGCTTCGCCCGGCCGCTGCTCGGCGTCCAGCAGGATCTCCGCCTCGGCCGCCCACCGGCCGACGGCACAGCGCGCCATGCCGGGCGCGTGCGGATCGGCCATGGAGGACAGGGCGGACAGGACGGGCAGGGCGGAGGGCGCCTCGTCGGACCCGGACCGTGCCCGTAGCTCCGCCGACCTGCGTACGTCCCACAGATGCCGGTGCAGATCGAGGCGGAACCGCCTGTTCGGCCGGGCGTGCGGATGCCCGCCCGTCCCGGAGGCGGGGCGGGCCCCGTCCCACAGGGCGAGGCTCATCCGCTGTCCGGCGTCCGCACGGGCCGGCGGGGTCCGCACGACCAGATGCACCGGACTCGCACCGTCCCGTCCCGCGCCCTCGTAGCGGGCCAGGGAGACGGTCAGGCCAGGACGCAGCAGCCCGTCGGGCGCGACGCGCGGCATGTGCCAGCGCAGCAGGTCGGGGGCCATGCAGCGGAGATCCGCGCGCACCCGGGCCGCGAACTCGCGCCCGTGGAGGTCCGCCGTGGACCGCAGACTCAGATCGACGTCGACACCGGCGGCGGCACACGCCCCGGCCCAGTCACCGGCGCGACGACGGACGGTCGCGGTCTCGATCATGGACGTGGGCACGGCGTACTCACGCACGCGCAACCAGAGGGAAAGACGGGGATCGCCGTTCGCGATGTGAGTGGTCATCAGCACTCACCTTGCGCGGACGGTTCCCCCAAACTCTGAAGAGAGGAAGTAGTCATCGCGGCGATGGTAACCACGAATCCGCGGATGTGTCAGGTGGTTTGATCCCGGCGGGCGGCGGGCGGCGGGCGGCGGGCGGCGGGCGGCGGGCGGCGGGCTGCGAGGGCGAGGGGCGGACGCCGGCGCCGGCGGGCGTGGCACGCGCCCCGGTCGCGGTCGATGACTCCGAGGCGAGGCCCGACGCGGCGGCCCGGCGGACAAAAGGGTTTGACCGCCCGCGAGGGTCACGGGTCGGATGGGACGCCATGGACGCAGTGCGGATGCATCCCGGTCAGCAGGCCGTCGACGGCGACCTCGTACGGCGGCTGGTCGCCGGCCAGTTCCCGCGCTGGGCCGCGCTGCCCGTCGAGCGGATCGCGTCCGGCGGCACGGTCAACGCCATGTACCGCCTGGGCGAGGACCGGGTCGTACGGCTGCCGCTGGTCCGGGGCGGTGTCGCCGATGTGGCGCTGGAGCAGGAGTGGCTGCCCCGCCTCGCGGCCCGGCTGCCCGTGGCCGTGCCCGAGGTGCTGGGAGCGGGGAGGCCCGCCGAGGGGTACCCGTGGCCCTGGTCGGTCTACCGGTGGCTGCCGGGCGGGAACCCGCGCGCGGGAGACCTCGCCGAACCGGTGGAACTGGCCGAGGGCCTGGCCCTGTTCGTCGCCGCGATGCGTGGCGTCGGCCTTCCGGGCGCGCCCCGGGCCCACCGCGGCGGTCCGCTCGCCGAGCAGGACGTGGAGACCCGCGCGGCGATCGAGCGACTGCGCGCCCTGCCGCAGGAGGGCGTGGACTGCGACGCCGTGGCCGCCCGGTGGGCCGAGGCGATGCGTGCCCCGACCTGGGACGGTCCTCCCGTGTGGCTGCACGCCGACCTGATGCCGGGCAACATCCTCGTGGACGGCGGCAGGCTCGGCGCGGTGATCGACTTCGGCTGCGCGGGCCTGGGCGACCCGGCCTGTGACCTCTTCCCCGCCTGGAACCTGCTCCCGCCGCCCGCCCGGCGGGTCTTCCGCGAGGCGTTGGACGTCGACGACGTCACCTGGCGGCGCGGCCGGGCCCGCGCGCTGTCCCAGGCGCTCATCGCCCTGCCGTACTACCGCGAAACGAACCCGGCCATGGCGGACAACGCCCGGCACGTGATCCGCGCGGTCCTGGACGACGACTGAGAGCGAGAGCGGGTCCCGGACGGTTTCATCCGCCGCCTGCCCCAACACACCACCCGGGAAGAGGAGTCGCCCCACGCCGCTCCGATAGAGCCGTTGCCCCCGGCGTACCTGCCGGCGCTGGCGGAGACGTGGTTCGGCACGGCATGACCTCCGCAGGGCCCGGTGCGGCTCAGCCCTGCGGCTGGACGATGTCGATCATCCAGGGGACGCCGAAGCGGTCCGTGCACATGCCGAACACATCGCCCCACATCTGCTTCTCCAGCGGCACGGAGACCTGGGAATCCGCGGACAGCTTGTCCCAGTACCCACGCAGTTCGGCCTCGTCCTCGCCGCTGACGCTCACCGAGAAGTAGTTGCCTCGTGTCGCCTCCATGCCGGGCGGGGTGTCGGCGCCCATCAGTGTGAAGCCGGCGTCGGTCTCCAGCATGCCGTGCATGATCTTGTTCTCGTCCGGTGTGCCCGTCTGGCCGAACTCGCCGAACGTGTTGAGCTTGAGCGTGCCGCCGAAGACCTCCCTGTAGAACTCCATCGCCTCCCGCGCGGTGCCGTCGAAGCTGAGGTAGGGGTTGAGGCGTGACGCCATGAGAACCTCCCGGAACGGGCAGATCAGTCTATTGCGCGCACAGTAGCGCGGGCCACTGACAGCGGCCCGCCGGGCGCACCCGCCCCGGCCCGCCTCGGTCTGGTCCGCCTCGGTCTGGTCCGGCCCAGCCCACCCCGGCCCGGCCCGGACGATCGCGGTCCCGGCGATCCCGGCGGTCTCCCGAAAACGCGTTCACCCGTTCGCGGGGCGCGTGATAGTGCTTGGGCGCATGACGACGATCAGCGCCGATCAGGGCAGTGACGATCCGCAGGTGGCGGAGGCGATCGCCGCCGAGTACGAGACGCTGTCCCCGGACTGCCGTGCCGACGCCGACCGTCTGCGGAGCTTCCTCGCCCCGGACTTCCACGAGTTCGGCGCCTCGGGCGGCGAGATCGTCTTCGAGGGCACCGCGGAACGCGTCGCTTCCGGCACCGATCCGGAGGGTGAGCCCATCACGGTCGAGCGGATGCGGGGCGTACGGCTGGCCGAGGGACTGGTGATGCTCAAGTACACGGTGAACATCGACGGCCGCTGGTCCCACCGAACCTCCCTGTGGCGCCGGGCCGCCCCGGGGCGCTGGCAGATGTTCCACAACCAGGGCACGCCGACCAGTCCTCCCACGGACTGACCCGGTCCGTCGCGCCCCGCCTACGCCCGCGCCGTTCCATCGCACCAGGGTCAATTCACTGCACCTGTAGTAGTCTACCGACACCACGGTGGCCGTAGTACTGCAAATGGAGTGGTTCGATTGGTGCGCAGGAACGATCAGCGACGGGCCGCCCTGGTGGACGCCGCCATCGAGGTGCTGGCGCGGGAGGGGGCGCGCGGTCTGACCTTCCGGGCCGTGGACGCGGAGGCCGGTGTACCCGTCGGGACCGCCTCCAACTACTTCTCGCACCGCGACGACCTGCTCATCCAGACCGGTGGACGGGTCTACGAGCGGCTCCAGCCTGACCCGTCGGAGTTCGACCGGCTGCGCGCGGTCGAGCGGGACCAGGACCGGGACCTGTACCGGCAGGCGATGTACGCCCTGGTCGACCGGGTCGGCGGGTTCCGCTCCGGATACCTGGCGCTGCTCGAACTGCGCCTGGAGGCCACCCGGCGCCCCGGGCTGCGCAGGCTGCTGACCGAGCAGGTGCGGGGCGACCTGGACGCGAACGTCGCGTACCACGAGGCGAGCCGTCTGCCGGGCGACGCCCTCACCGTCAAGCTGCTGTACCTGGCGCTCAACTGGCTGATCGTCGAGCAGCTCACCCTCCCGGACGTGCTCTCGGAGCGCGAGCGCGAGGAACTGGTCGACGCGGCGGTCGAGCGCCTGCTGGGGGACTGGCCGGGCGAGGCCGGCACGGCGTAGGGCCCCTCGGACGGCTCCGCCGCGGCGCCGGGACCGCCGTGGAGGCCGAGGCCGAGGGGCCGCGCCCGGAAACACCTGGGCCGGGCCCGGCCCCGTCCGCCGTGATCAGTACAGCTTGTTGACCGCCGTCTTGGTCGTCCGCCTGAAGTCCGCCACCTGCGCGTGCCGGAAGTCGCCCATCCGGGCCCACTTCACGAAGGTGACGGTCCTGCCGTCGCGGCCGACCGACATCAGGGCGACGTCGGAGGCGCCCCAGGTCGTGCGGGTGTGCAGCCCGTAGACGTGGGCGCCCTCCTCGACGGCGAGCTTGCCGTAGTACCTGCCGGTCGCCGACACGTCCGGGTGCTGCTTCTCCAGCGCGGTCGCGCAGTCGCGGATCTTCTTGCGGAGCAGGGCGGCGAAGTCGGCGGCCTTCGTCGCGTCGCGGGCCACGACGGTCACCTGGAGCGCGTTGGTGTCGTACTCGGTCCAGAAGGCGCGGTGCCTGGAGGTCGACGGCAGTGCCTCGCCGACGCAGACCGGGAGCGGGTCGGGCTGTCCGGCGGTGACCGGACCGGCGTACCAGGCCGAGGAGGCGTGCGGCGGCAGCTCGGCCGGCTTGAGGAACTTCGGGCCGGTGGCGGCGGTCGCCGAGGGTACGGCCGCGGTGAGGGCCACGGCGGCGCCGGTCGCCACCGTGGCGAGTGCCAGCTGGATGCGCCGAGGGTGCGTGCCGGGCGTCGCGACGCCGCGGAGATCCATCAGAAGGGCCCTGGGACGGACGGTCATGGTTTCCCCCGTGGGTGGGTCGTGTGCGGATGCGGTGCCACGGCAGTGACTGTGCCTCGTACGACCTGTGGACACCCCCGACCGTTGCCCCGTGTTCCGCCACAAATCGGTTCCATTCTTCACGGAAGGGCAACATCCGTGTCCGTCTGGGGCGTTCGGTGAATGACGCACGGCTCTTGACTCCTCGGACCCCCCATTCGATCCTCGTCGGTAACTTTCGCTGGGCATGACAATTTCAGCCGTCCGATCTAGGGATGTGGCCATGCACCGACGCCCTCACGTCGCCGTCGTCTCGCTGCTGCTGCTCTTGCTGGCCATGGCCCTCGGCCCGGCGCCGAGTTCCGCCGCGGCGGCCGACGACTGGTGGAATCCGTCCGCGCGGCCCGCCCAGGACTCCGGGACCGGTGTCACCGGCGAACCGTTCAAGGGCACCGACTCCCGTGGCAAGGTGCGCGGGTTCGTCGACGCCCACGACCACATCTTCTCCAACGAGGCCTTCGGCGGGCGCCTGTTGTGCGGCAAGCCGTTCTCCGAGGCCGGTATCGCGGACGCGTTGAAGGACTGTCCCGAGCACTACCCGGACGGCTCGCTGGCGGTCTTCGACTTCATCACCAAGGGGGGCGACGGACGCCACGAGCCCGTCGGCTGGCCCACGTTCAAGGACTGGCCCGCCCATGACTCGCTCACCCACCAGCAGAACTACTACGCCTGGATCGAGCGCGCCTGGCGCGGCGGGCAGCGCGTCCTCGTCAACGACCTGGTCACCAACGGTGTGATCTGCTCGGTCTACTTCTTCAAGGACCGCTCCTGCGACGAGATGACCTCCATCCGGCTCCAGGCGAAGCTGACCTACGACCTCCAGGCGTACATCGACAGGCAGTACGGCGGCGCCGGCAAGGGCTGGTTCCGGGTCGTCACCGACAGCGCGCAGGCCCGGCAGGTGATCGAGCAGGGCAAACTCGCCGTCGTGCTCGGCGTGGAGACCTCCGAGCCGTTCGGCTGCAAGATGATCCTGGACATCGCGCAGTGCAGCCGGGAGGACATCGACAAGGGCCTCGACGAACTGCACGCGCTCGGGGTGCGCAGCATGTTCCTCTGCCACAAGTTCGACAACGCCCTGTGCGGCGTCCGCTTCGACTCCGGCACGCTCGGAACGGCCATCAACGTCGGCCAGTTCCTGTCCACCGGCACCTTCTGGCGCACCGAGAAGTGCACCGGCCCACAGGCCGACAACCCCATCGGCTCGGCCTCCGCGGCCGCCGCCGAGAGCAAGCTCCCCGCGGGCGTGTCGGTGCCCTCGTACTCGGGCGACGCCCGGTGCAACGTGCGCGGGCTGACCGACCTCGGTGAGTACGCCGTGCGCGGCATGATGAAACGCAAGATGATGCTCGAGGTCGACCACATGAGCGTCAAGGCGACCGGGCGGGTCCTCGACATCTTCGAGGCCGAGTCCTACCCCGGCGTGATCTCCTCGCACAGCTGGATGGACCTCAACTGGACCGAGCGCGTCTACGCCCTCGGCGGGTTCATCGCCCAGTACATGCACGGCTCCGAGGGCTTCAGCGCGGAGGCACGGCGCACCGAGGCGCTGCGCGACAAGTACGGCGTCGGCTACGGCTACGGCACCGACATGAACGGCGTCGGCGGCTGGCCCGGCCCCCGCGGCGCGAACACCCCCGACCCCGTGAAGTACCCCTTCCGCAGCACCGACGGCGGCTCGGTCATCGACCGGCAGACCACCGGCGAGCGCACCTGGGACCTCAACACCGACGGAGCCGCCCACTACGGCCTGGTACCGGACTGGATCGAGGACATCCGGGTGACCGGCGGCCAGGACGTCGTCGACGACCTGTTCCGGGGCGCCGAGTCCTACCTCGGCACCTGGGGCGCGGCCGAACACCACCAGGCCTCGGTCAACCTGGCCAAGGGGGCTCCGGCCACGGCCAGTTCGAGCGAGTGGAGCCTGTTCACCAGCTACGCGCCCGGCCGGGCCGTGGACGGCAGCCGTGACACCCGCTGGGCGAGCGACTGGAGCGACGGCCAGTGGCTGCGCCTCGACCTCGGTTCGACCCAGCGGGTCGGCCGGGTCACCCTCGACTGGGAGCGCGCGTACGGCCGTTCGTACCGCGTCGACCTCTCCACCGACGGCGTCGACTGGCGCACCGTCTGGTCCACCACCGGCGGCGACGGCGGCCTCGACACCGCCGACTTCGCGGGCACACCCGCCCGCTACGTCCGCCTCCAGTTCCTCGGCCGGGCCACCAACTGGGGTTACTCGCTGCACGAGGTGACCGTGCACAGCGCCTGACGTCATCTCGGGAAGGCCGGTCTCAGGAAGACCCTCGCGCGAGCGGCCGGGCGGCCGCGGCCGCCCGGCCGAACTCGTCGTCGGCCAGGCCGGTACCCATCTGGGCAGTCTGCGCGGCGGCCTCGTCGCGGGCTGGACCTCGGGCGCCACCGCCCTCGTCCCGGGCGGCCCGCTGTGCCCGGCCGCCGTGACCTCGGTGGCGGCGACCACGCCCGGACCGCGCGGAACGCGGCAGGCGGGCACGGGACCCGAGGCCCCCGTGCCCGCCGAAGCCCGACGGGGTCACCGCCGCACTCAGCCGATGACCACCAGCAGGTCGCCGCCCTCCACCTGCTGCACCCGGTTCACGGCCAGCCGGGACACCCGGCCGGCCTTCGGCGCGGTGATGGACGCCTCCATCTTCATCGCCTCGATGGTGGCCAGCGTGGCACCGGCCTCCACCTCGTCGCCCTCCGCGGCCACCAGCGTGACCACACCGGCGAACGGCGCCGGGACATGGCCCGGGTCGGCGCGGTCGGCCTTCTCCGTGACCGGGACGTCGGAGGCCGCCGCCCGGTCACGGACCTGGATCGGACGGAGCTGGCCGTTCAGCGAGGACATCACCGTGCGCATGCCCCGCTCGTCGGCCTCACCGACGGCCTGGAGCTCGATGAGCAGCCGCACACCGGGTTCCAGGTCGATGGAGTACTCCTGGCCGGGGCGCAGACCGTAGAAGAAGTCCTTGCTGTCCAGGACGCTGGTGTCGCCGAACGCCTGCCGGTGGGTGTCGAACTCCCGGGTCGGCGCCGGGAACAGCAGCCGGTTCAGCGTGGGCCGCGGCTCCTTCTCCAGACCCTCGCGGTCCTCCGCGGACAGCCGCGCCATCGGCTTTGCCTCGGCCCGCCCCTGGAGCGCCCGGGTGCGGAACGGCTCGGGCCAGCCGCCGGGCGGGGTGCCCAGCTCACCGCGGAGGAAGCCGATCACCGAGTCCGGGATGTCGAACCGGGACGGTTCCGCCTCGAAGTCCCTCGGGTCCACGCCCGCGCCCACCAGGTGCAGTGCCAGGTCGCCCACCACCTTCGACGACGGCGTGACCTTCACCAGCCGGCCCAGCATCCGGTCGGCCGCCGCGTACATCGCCTCGATCTGCTCGAAGCGGTCTCCGAGACCGAGCGCGACCGCCTGGGTGCGCAGGTTGGACAGCTGACCACCCGGGATCTCGTGGTGGTAGACCCGGCCGGTCGGCGCGGACAGGCCCGCCTCGAAGGGGGCGTACACCTTGCGCACGCTCTCCCAGTACGGCTCCAGGTCGCCGACCGCCGCGAGGCTCAGCCCGGTCGGCCGCTCGGAGTGGTCCGTCGCGGCGACGATCGAGGACAGCGACGGCTGCGAGGTCGTGCCGGCCATCGAGGCCACCGCCCCGTCCACCGCGTCCGCGCCCGCCTGGACCGCGGCGAGATAGGTGGCGAGCTGCCCGCCCGCGGTGTCGTGGGTGTGCAGATGCACCGGCAGGCCGAACTCCCGGCGCAGGGCCGAGACCAGCTTCGCCGCGGCCGGGGCCCGCAGCAGGCCCGCCATGTCCTTCACCGCCAGCACGTGCGCGCCCGCGTCGACGATCCGCTCGGCCAGCCGCAGGTAGTAGTCCAGCGTGTAGAGCTTCTCGGACGGGTCCGACAGGTCGGAGGTGTAGCAGAGCGCCACCTCCGCGACCGACGTCCCCGTCTCCCGCACGGCGTCGATCGCGGGCCGCATCTGGTCGACGTCGTTCAGCGCGTCGAAGATGCGGAAGATGTCGATGCCGGTGGCCGCGGCCTCCCGTACGAACGCGTCGGTGACCTCCGTCGGGTACGGCGTGTAGCCGACGGTGTTGCGGCCGCGCAGCAGCATCTGCAGACAGATGTTCGGCACGGCCTCGCGCAGCGCGGCCAGCCGCTCCCACGGGTCCTCCGCGAGGAACCGCAGCGCCACGTCGTACGTCGCGCCGCCCCAGCACTCCAGGGACAGCAGGCCGGGCAGCGTACGGGCGACGACCGGGGCGACGGCCAGCATGTCCTTGGTGCGCACCCGGGTGGCGAGCAGCGACTGATGGGCGTCGCGGAACGTCGTGTCGGTCACGCCCAGCGTCGGCGACTCGCGCAGCCAGCTCGCGAAGCCCTGGGGGCCCAGCTCGGCCAGCCGCTGCCGGGAGCCGGCCGGCGGCTCGCCCGCGGGCAGCGGCGGCAGCTTGCCCGCCGGCTCCGCCAGCACCGGGCGCTCGCCGTGCGGCTTGTTGACCGTCACATCGGCCAGGTACGTCAGCAGCTTCGTACCGCGGTCCGCGGAGTGGCGCGAGGTGAGCAGATGCGGACGCCGCTCGATGAACGAGGTCGTGGCCCGGCCCGCCTGGAAGTCCGGGTCGTCCAGCACCGCCTGGAGGAAGGGGATGTTGGTGGCCACACCGCGGATACGGAACTCCGCGACCGCGCGCCGGGCGCGGTTCACGGCCGTGGTGAAGTCCCGGCCCCGGCAGCTCAGCTTCACCAGCATCGAGTCGAAGTGCGCGCTGATCTCCGAACCGGCGTGCGTGGTACCGCCGTCCAGCCGGATGCCGGAGCCGCCGGGGGAGCGGTAGGCGCTGATCCGGCCGGTGTCCGGGCGGAAGCCGTTCGCCGGGTCCTCGGTGGTGATACGGCACTGGAGCGCGGCGCCGCGCAGCGTGATGTTCTCCTGCGCCAGACCGAGGTCGGCGAGCGTCTCCCCGGAGGCGATGCGCAACTGCGCCTGCACCAGGTCGACGTCGGTGACCTCCTCGGTCACCGTGTGCTCGACCTGGATGCGCGGGTTCATCTCGATGAAGACGTGGTTTCCGGCGGGGTCGACGAGGAACTCCACCGTGCCCGCGTTGCGGTAGCCGATCTGCCGGGCGAACCGCACGGCGTCCGCGCAGATCCGGTCCCGCAGCCCGGGGTCGAGGTTCGGCGCGGGCGCCAGCTCGATCACCTTCTGGTGGCGGCGCTGCACCGAACAGTCGCGCTCGAACAGGTGGATGACCTCGCCCTCGCCGTCCGCGAGGATCTGCACCTCGATGTGGCGCGGGTCGACGACGGCCTTCTCCAGGAACACCGTCGCGTCACCGAACGCCGACGCCGCCTCCCGCGAGGCCGCCTCGATCGACTCCCGCAGCTGCGCGGGGTCCTCGACCCGGCGCATACCGCGCCCGCCCCCGCCCGCGACGGCCTTCACGAACACCGGGAACCCGATCTCCCCTGCCGACTGCACCAGCTCGTCGACGTCCGTGGAGGGCGCCGAGGAGCCGAGCACCGGCACCCCGGCCGCGCGCGCCGCGGCCACCGCACTGGCCTTGTTGCCCGTCAGCTCCAGGATCTCCGCGTCCGGACCGACGAAGGTGATGCCCGCCTCCCGGCACGCCCGCGCCAGCTCCGGGTTCTCGGAGAGGAAGCCGTAGCCGGGATACACGGCGTCGGCCCCCGCGCGCAGGGCGGCGCCCACGATCTCCTCCACCGAGAGATACGCCCGCACCGGGTGTCCCGGCTCGCCGATCTCGTAGGCCTCGTCAGCCTTCAACCGGTGCAGAGAGTTGCGGTCCTCGTGAGGGAAGACGGCAACCGTCCGCGCGCCCAGCTCATAGCCGGCGCGGAACGCGCGAATCGCGATCTCGCCACGGTTGGCGACCAGTACCTTGCGGAACATTCGGGATCCCTTCAGCCTGGCGATGACCCGCCCATGGTGGCTTCCGTACCGTCCGGACGCTATGTGACCCGGCCCACGGACAGCATCGCTGACATGAGGCCCCGTCGGGATTTCCTCCGCGGAGTTTCCGAGCTGAGACCTCCAGGGGACTGCCTCACCGCAACCGCCATGGCCGAAACTGTGTCTCTCATCGCGTCCGCCGCTCTGGAACGCCCGCGGCGGCACGGCGGCCTGGGGGGTCGGAATGAACGTATGGACGGTGCCCGGATACGCCGAGTCGCAGGAACTCGGCTCCGGGGCGAGCGGACGGGTCGTACAGGCCGTGCACCGCGACTCCGGTGTGCCCGTCGCGGTGAAGTACCTCAACGACTCGCTGCGCACCCGGCCCGGCTTCGTCCAGGAGTTCCGCGCGGAGGCCCGGCTGCTCGGCGGGCTGGACAGCCCGTACGTCGCCGGGCTCTACGAGTACGTCGAGAGCCCCGACGGCGCCGCCATCGTGATGGAACTGGTCGACGGCGTCTCCCTGCGCACCCTGCTGGCCCGCCAGACCGAGGCGCTGGAACCCGAGGCCGCGCTCGTCCTCCTCAAGGGCTCCCTGCTCGGCCTCGCCGACGCCCACCGCCTAGGCGTCGTCCACCGCGACTACAAACCCGAGAACGTCCTGGTCGCCCCGGACGGCACCTCCCGCCTCGTCGACTTCGGCATCGCGGTGGACTCCGGGATCAGCGCGGGCATCGCCGGCACGCCCGCCTACATGGCCCCCGAGCAGTGGACCGGCGCCCCGGCCTCGCCCGCCGCCGACGTGTACGCGGCGACGGCCACCTTCTTCGAGTGCCTCACCCGCCGCAAGCCGTACACCGGCGAGAACCTGGCCGAGCTGGCGCTGCGCCATGTCGACGCGCCCATCCCCGCCGAGCAGGTCCCCGCGCCGGTCCAGGGCCTCGTGCGCCGCGGACTGGCCAAGGACCCGGACCAACGCCCCACCAGCGCCAAGGACTTCGTACGGGAGCTGGAGACGGTGGCCGGCGCGGCCTACGGGCCCGACTGGGAGGAGCGCGGCCGCGGCCGGCTCGCGGCCCTGGTCGCCCTGCTGCCCCTGCTGCTGCCCTCGCCCCGCACGGCACCGCGGGGGACGACCGACGTCGCGCGCACCGTCCTGGCCCCGGCCGCCCCGGCCGGCGGCGGGCTGCGTCCGTGGCTGCCGGGCCGGGCGGGAGCCCTCGTGTCCGCGGCCCTGATCGTGGTGGCCGTACTGCTGGCCTACGGGGCCCGGCCGGCCACGGGCGCGTCACCCGGCGAGGCGGCGCAGGCCCTGGCCACCACGAGCGCGGGGCCGGGCACGGAGACCACGGACCCGTCCGCGCCCTCGGCCTCGGCGTCGTCCTCCGAGAGCTCGTCGCCGTCCGCCTCGGCCTCACCGAGCGAGTCGGTCTCCGGATCGGCCTCCGCGGAGCCCTCCGCCTCGGCGACCTCGACGCCGCCCGGCGGAACGACGCCGCCGCCGGACGGGGAGACGCCCCCGCCGGGCGGCGGCACCCCGGCCCCGCCGACCACGGACCCGCCGACCTCACCGCCCGGGCCCGTCGTACCCGCGGTCAAGGACGTGGCGGTGGTGGAGTTCCGGCAGACCGGCCCGGTCACCGCGACGGCGACCCTCACCGTCACCACGGACGGACCCGGACCGGTGTCCATCACGGTGTCCTGGTCCACGAGCGACACGACCTCCGCGCTGGGCACCCCGGACGGCAGCGAGACCTTCCAGCGCAGCGGCGCCACCAGCTACACGATCACCGTGGACCACACCTTCGTGACGCGCGGGTGCTACTGGTCCGTGCAGGCCGCGACCAGCCCGGCCTCCGCCGACGGCGGCGCGTCGCAGACACTGCTGACCAGGCAGTGTGACATCCGATGACAGGGACCGACGACCGCATGCCCGAGCCCGAGGACAGGACTCCCGCTTCCGAGGAGGCCGAGTACAGCGCCACCGTGCTGGCCAGCCACTGGATCCAGCGGCCGGACGACGAGGAGGAGGGCGCGGCCGGGTCCACGCGCCGGGAGACCGCCGACCCGGCCGGCGTCGGCGGGCCGACGCTGCGCGAGCCGGTGGCCGGGCCCGCCGAGCCGACCGTACGCGAGACCGGGTCCGGCCTCTTCGAGCCCACACGGCGCGAGAGCCCGGCCGATCCGTTCGAGCCCACGGTGCGCGAGCCCGGGGCGGGCGTGGCGGAGCCCACCCGCCGGGTGACCGGAGCCGGCCCCCTCGAGCCGACCCGCCGCGACGGCGGGGCCGGTCCCGCGGCGCCGGCCTGGCCCGAGGCGGCCGGGGAGTACCCGGACGAGCCGACGCGACGGGCGCACCCCAGCGGTCCGGCGCCCCCGGACGGGCCCGGCGAGACCGCGCCGGACCGGGTCGAGGGCACCCTGCTGCGGTTCGGCCCCGGAGTCACCGCGGCCGTCGCCCAGCGCACCCAGCGGCCGCTGCCGGTCGTGCCCGCGCCCCGCGTCCCCCTCCGCCGGCGCCTGCGCCGCCACACCCTCCCCGCCGTGGTGTTCCTCTGCGTGCTGGCCTTCCTCGCCTGGCAGCGGCTCGGAGCGCCGATCGAGGTGCGCACGGTCACCGTCACGACCAGCCCGTCGGCGCTGGAGTGCGGCGGCACGACCGACGTCTTTGCCCGTGTGTCCACCAACGGCCGTCCCGGCACGCTGACCTACCGCTGGGTCCGCAGCGACGGCACCTCCTCCGCCGTACTGCGCGAACGCCTCGCCCGGGGCCAGCGGCACGCGAACCTGCATCTGCGCTGGACCTTCGAGGGCGAGGGCCGTCACCAGGGCCGGGCCGAACTGCGCATCCTCAGCCCGTCCGGGCGCACGGCGACGGCACGGGTGACGTACGACTGCCCCTGACGGCCTGCGGACGCCGGGGCAGGGCCGGTCAGGGTCACCGCCATGGGGCTGGACATCACCGTGCTGATCGCCGACTGGTCCTGGCTGACCGAAGTGCCGCCCGGCGAACGGCCGGAGCGGCTCCGGGACGCCTGGTACGACGACGCCACGGGGCCCTGGGAGCCCGACGCCCCGGTGGCCGACTCCGGCCGGTTCCGGCCGCGCGGCCCCGGCCACCTCGAGCTCCGTGGCCCCCGGATGCGGGTCACGGCTCCGCGGACGGTCCCCCCGGATGGCGTACGGCCTTCTTCACGTCGTCCTCGACCTGGTTGCGGGCGGTGCCCTGTTCCTGGGCGAACTCCGTGACCGACTGCTGGACGTCACGGGCCAGGTCGCGCCAAGCGCGCCAGGCCGTCTCGTAGACCTCGGTCTGGTGCCCGGTCCACGGGTGCTGCGCCGGGGGTCCGTACTGGTCGCGCAGGTCCTCGACGCGTAGGTGCGCCTCGTCGGCCGCGCGCTGCTTCTCGATCAGCTCTTCGAACGTATGCGCCACCTTGTGATCGTAAGAAGGTCCGGCCGATCCCGCGCGGCGACGACTCCACCCCTGGTTGCATGGTCATGCATTGTGATGCATACTCTTCCTATGTCCAAGGTCCTCACCTCCCTTCCGGCCGGCGAGCGCGTCGGTATCGCCTTCTCCGGCGGCCTCGACACCTCGGTCGCCGTCGCGTGGATGCGCGACAAGGGTGCAGTCCCCTGCACCTACACGGCCGACATCGGCCAGTACGACGAGCCCGACATCGCCTCGGTGCCCGGCCGCGCGAAGACCTACGGCGCCGAGATCGCGCGCCTCGTGGACTGCCGGGCCGCGCTCGTCGAGGAGGGCCTGGCCGCGCTCGCCTGCGGCGCGTTCCACATCCGCTCCGGCGGGCGGGCGTACTTCAACACCACGCCGCTCGGCCGTTCGGTCACCGGCACCCTGCTGGTCAGGGCGATGCTCGAGGACGACGTCCAGATCTGGGGCGACGGCTCGACCTACAAGGGCAACGACATCGAGCGGTTCTACCGCTACGGCCTGCTCGCCAACCCGCACCTGCGGATCTACAAGCCCTGGCTGGACGCGCACTTCGTGACCGAGCTGGGCGGCCGCAAGGAGATGTCGGAGTGGCTGCTCGCCCACGAGCTCCCCTACCGTGACAGCCCGGAGAAGGCCTACTCCACGGACGCCAACATCTGGGGCGCCACCCACGAGGCCAAGACCCTGGAGCACCTGGACACCGGCATCGAGACCGTCCAGCCGATCATGGGCGTACGGTTCTGGGACCCCTCGGTCGAGATCCTCGCCGAGGACGTCACCATCGGCTTCGAGCAGGGCCGCCCCGTGACGATCGACGGCAAGGAGTTCGCCACCGCGGTCGATCTCGTCCTGGAGGCCAACGCCATCGGCGGGCGGCACGGACTGGGCATGTCCGACCAGATCGAGAACCGGATCATCGAGGCCAAGAGCCGCGGCATCTACGAGGCGCCCGGCATGGCCCTGCTGCACGCGGCCTACGAGCGCCTGGTCAACGCCATCCACAACGAGGACACCCTCGCCCAGTACCACAACGAGGGCCGTCGCCTCGGCCGGCTGATGTACGAGGGCCGCTGGCTGGACCCGCAGGCGCTGATGATCCGCGAGTCGCTCCAGCGCTGGGTCGGCGCGGCCGTCACCGGCGAGGTGACCCTGCGGCTGCGGCGCGGCGAGGACTACTCGATCCTCGACACCACGGGCCCGGCCTTCAGCTACCACCCCGACAAGCTGTCGATGGAGCGCACCGAGGACTCGGCCTTCGGCCCGTCGGACCGCATCGGCCAGCTCACCATGCGCAACCTCGACATCGCCGACTCGCGCGCCCGGCTCGAGCAGTACGCGAGCCTCGGCCTGATCGGCACCGCGGGCCCGGCGGTCGGCGCCGCCCAGGCGGCCGCCACCGGCCTGATCGGCGCGATGCCGGAGGGCGGCGCCGAGGCCATCGCCTCCCGCGGCGAGGTCTCCGAGGAGGACGAGGTCCTGGACCGCGCGGCGATGGAGTCCGGCACGGACTGACCGCCCCGCCACAGGGAGTGACCGCACCGGCCGCGCGGACCGACCGCACGGCCCCCGGGACCACGGACGACGGAGCCCGGGTACGGCGATGCCGTACCCGGGCTCCGGCCTGCGCCGGCGGGCGTCGTCAGGCGCGCTGCCAGAGCGCGGGCACGTTCGGCGGCTCCCAGCCCGGCTGGGCCTGGTGGCCCTGGAGACACCGGTAGGTCGCGCCGCCGTAGGTCACCGTGGCGCCCGCCTGGTAGACGGTGCCCGCCTTCCAGGTGCCGCCCGGCTCACCGGGTTCGCCCGGCTCGCCCGGTCCGCTGGTGGTGGTCTTCAGGGTGAGGCCGTAGGACTGGAGGATCGGGTTGATGGGCTGGAAGAAGGTCGTCCCGCCCGAGCTGCAGTTGCCCGAGCCGCCCGAGGTGACGCCCTGGGCCTGGCTGCCCGAGATGTAGGAGCCGCCCGAGTCGCCCGGCTCGGCGCACACCGTCGTCCGGGTGACACCGGAGACGGTGCCCTCCTGGTAGGTCACGCTGGTGTTGTGCTGCTGGACCGTTCCGCAGTGCCAGCCCGTGGTGGAGCCGGAGCGGCACACGGAGGCGCCGACCGCCGCCTGGGTGGAGCCGGCCACCTGGGCGGACGAGCCGTTCACATAGGGCGTCGCCGTCCAGTTGGAGTTCACCGCCACCCACGCCATGTCGTTGCCCGGGAAGACCGAGGCCTGGAAGGTGCCCTGGGCCACCCGGTTGGAGCCGCTGGTGGTGGCGCCGGCCCGGCCGCAGTGGCCAGCCGTCGCGAAGCCGTGCTGGGTGCCCCGGGTCACCGGGAAACCTATCGAGCAACGGCCGCCGCTGCCCATGTAGTACGCGTCGCCGCCCCGCAAGTCGTACAGCGGGCGGGGGCGTTCGGCGGACACCACGGTCCGGGCGAGCGAGGCGTCGACGCCCGCGGCCCCGAGGACCTCGCGCGCGGCGTCCGGCCGTACGGCCTGCACGACCAGGGAGTTGGTACGGACGTCCACGTACCAGACCGGGGTGTCGGCGGTGTCGTGCCGGGCCGCGTAACGGTCCAGGCGGGCCTTGGCCGCGTCCAGGTCGGCCAGCGAGCGGCCCACCACGAGCGCGCGGGCGCCCCGCGCCTCGATGGCCGCCGCGTCGGCGGCGTCCGTCGTGGCCACGGTCAGCGTCGCGGACTCCGCGCCGCGCACCCACGCGCCGGCGAAGTCCGTGCCGAGCGCGGCGCGCAGCGCACCCGCGGTGGCGCCCGCCTCGGCCTCGTTGGCCAGCCGGCGCTCCGCCTGACCCCGGTCGAGACCGAGGTCGCGCTGCATGGCGCGCAGCAGGGCGGGCGGAGCGTCGGCGGTCCGCAGGGTGGCGGCGGCCCGGGAGGGTGCGGCGGCGTCGGCGCCGGCGCTCGCGGTGCCGCTGAGCCCGGCCACGAGCAGGGCGCCGGCCGCCGCCGTAGCGGCGCACAGGGCTCTGGCATGTCGTCGGAGCATGGGGGAGGTCTCCTCGGAATCGGTGGGGGAGGTGCCGAAACCGTAGGGAAGCCCCGCCGACTCGCATAAGACGTCGGCCGACCCCCTGCCCCGGTGTTATGGAAGCCCCGCGTGGAGGGGGAGTCGGTCAGGGCCCTTCTGACGGATCTGCGCGGCGTCGCGACGCCCGGCACGCACTCTCCCCCACCGCCTCAAGGGCGTGGGAGGTACACCCCAGCCGCACGGTGTGGAGGGACAGCCGGCTCCGCCACACGACCCTCCGCACCGCACACCGATCGCACGCACCGGACGCCGCCCCTACTCCCACGGAGATCCGTCGGAAGGGCCCTGGTCCCGGGCGCCGTGGACCGCGAGCCACTCGGCGTAGCTGCCGCTGCGCGCCGCCGCGCCCGCGTGCGCGCCGCGGGCCTGCGCCAGCACGGTCGCGGCGCGGTCCGGCTGCTGGGTGGCGGGGTGCCAGCCCAGCAGATGACGCCAGTTGAGCGGTGTACCGGCGAGCGGCCGGGTGGTGATCCCGGGCGTCGGCGGGAACGTGGCCCGGCACAGCCCCACGGCCCGGCCCACCTGCACCAGATGCACGCAGGACGCGGTGTCCGTCTCGTACATGCGCCGCGGCGTGAACCCGGCGCGGGCGCAGGCCGCCGTGAAGCAGTCCGCGAAGCAGCCGTCGCCGGGCACACAGGCCCACTCCTCGCCCGCCAGCGCGGCCAGGTCGGGTTCCTCCGGTCCCAGGGCGAGCCGGTGGCCCTCGGGGAGCATCACGAACACCGGGTCGACGGCGATCTCCTCCCAGATCAGCTGCGGGGCGCCGGGCGGCGGAGCCGAGCCGCAGGTGCCGGCCAGGGCGAAGTCCAGGCGGCCCTCGGTGAGCAGTTCCGCGAGTTCGCGCTCGGACCAGGAGGCACAGGTCGTGACCGTGGCCTCGGGCGCCGCGTCGGCGAGCCGGTCCACCAGTGCGCCGAGCAGCGGGCCGTGGGTGCCGCCCAGCCGCAGCCGCTCCCGTGTACGGCGGGTCCGGGCGAACCGGGCCGCCTCACGCTGGAGTTCGCTCACCGCGGGCAGCACGACCCGGGTGCGCTCCAGCACCAGTTCGCCCAGCGCCGTCGCCCGCACGCCGAACCGCCCTCGCTCGAACAGCGTTCCGCCCAGGGTCCGTTCGATGCGGCGCAACTGCGCGCTGAGCGCGGGCTGGGCCAGCCCCAGTTCCGCCGCGGCCCGGGTGAGACTGCCCGCCTCCGCGATCGCCCGGATGGTTCTCAGGTGCCGCAACTCCAACTCCATGCTGGGAGCTTGCGGCGCGGGGGCGGGGACGGCAAGGGCTTGGTACGGACCAGTGCCGATATGTGCCCGAGTCGTGTCGTGGGGCCGGTGTCCGGGGCCGCCCCCGCGGTACGCGATCTTGGGAATCCCGGCGGGCCGACCGGGGAATTTCCGCCGCCGCCCGGACGTATTACCTGTCGAGGACGGAGATCCGGGACCGGGTACCCGACGGTTGGGGTGCCAGAGGTCACGGCCCGCTCCTCACGACGACCCACGGGGCACGACGGAGGGGGAGCAGCCATGAAGGCCGACGACGCGAGCGGGCAGGTCCGGACGGACGAGCACGTCGAGACCACCCTGGCCGACGGACGACGCATGACCCTGACGCTTCCGGCCACGGACGCGCCCTGGGCCGCGGACGGCATAGCCGCGCTGCGCGTCGTCCCGCCCACCCACACCGGCCGGGCCGAAGCACCGGCCCCGCTGCCGGAGCAGCCGCCGCTGCCGCTGGAGACCGCCCTGCTCCTCGGCGGCCCGGTGCTCTGAGACGCCGTCACGGGGACGGCCTGCCGGAGCAGGCGCGCACGCGTGTCTCTGCGCGCGCCCCTGCTCCGGGACCCGTCGGCCTCAGCGCACCAGTTCCGAGGCCAGCAGGTCCATGAGCAGGCCGTCGTGCCATGTGCCGTCGGAGCCGCGTTCGTACTGCCGCATCACACCCACCGGGCGGAAGCCGGCCTTGGTGTAGCAGCGGATCGCGGGGAGGTTGTCGGCGGCCGGGTCGATGATCAGGCGGTGGTAGTGGTGGTCGTCGACGAGATGGCGGGCCAGCGTGCGGACGGCGTCGGTGCCCAGCCCCCGGCCGTGCACGGCGGGCGCGAGGAAGAGGTCCATGCCGGCGTGCCGGTAGTCGGGGTCGTCCTCGGCGTACCACTGGATCAGCCCGGCGATCCCGCCCTCGGCCTCGATGGTGTAGGTGTGGGTGCCGGGGTCGTCGAGGTCCGCCGCGACCTCCGCGCTGAGATCGTCGCCGCCGCGCCAGCGGGCTCTGACCTCGGGCGTGGCGCGGATGGCCGCCAGTGCGGGGACGTCGGCGGGGGTGGCGGGACGCAGGACGACATGGGTGCCGTGGAGCACGGTCATGCGGACGAAGCCTACGCCCACGGAGTGCGTCGCGGCCGTGAGCGGGCTGTCCGCGGCCGGTGCACCACAGCGCGCGCTGTCCGGATGCGGCGGAGCACCTCCATGGCGGCCGGGGCTGCAGGCCGCCCGGTCCACCGTGTCGTCAAGGTGCCCCCCGGGGCGCGGTGTTGCAGATCACCGTGTGAAGGTTGAGGTGAGAGGGCAGGGATCTTGCCTGCGGACCTTTGACACTTGTGGGGGACTCCTTGAGCGTGTGTGTGATCGGTGCGGGCTTGTCGGGGCTGGCGGTCACCCACGCCCTCGCGATGCGAGGCGTCGACTTCGTGTGCCTGGAGAAGGCACCGGACGTGGGCGGCATCTGGCGCCAGCCGCAGGCGGGGGAGCGGGGGCCGGGGTATCAGGCGCTGCATCTGAACTCCGCCAAGGATCTGACCGGTTACGCCGGCTACCCGATGCACGACGCGCTCCCCCTCTACCCGCGGCACAGCGAGATGGCCGCCTATCTGCGGTCCTTCGCCGACTGGGCCGGGGTGAGCGACAGGATCGAGCTGGGCACCGAGGTCGTCTCGGTGCGGCAGGCGGCCGACGGGACATGGACCGTCGTCAGCCGGGACGCGTACGGAGCCGAGCGCACGCGCCGGTTCGGGCAGGTGGTCGTCGCCTCGGGGCACAACACGCTCCCGAACATGCCGGATCCACTGCCGTACGGCGCCGACTCCTTCGGCGGCAAGATCCTGCACGCCCTCGACTACCACGACGGCCGGGACTTCGACGGACAGCGCGTGGTCGTCGTGGGACTCGGCGCGTCGGCGGTCGACATCGCCGCCGATCTGTCCCGGCACGCGGCGCGGACGGTGCTCTCGGTCCGCCGCGGGCTGCACATCCTGCCGAAGCAGCTGTACGGCCTGGCGCTGGACCACATAGCCAACGCCCCCTGGTGGACCCGGATGTCGCTGCCGGAGCAGCGTGCCTTCATCGAGCAGGCCCTGCTGGTGGCGCGGGGCAGACTGGCCGACTACGGGCTGCCCGAGCCGGATCACCCGATCTTCGCCTCCGCCGTGACCATCTCCGACGACATCCTCAGCCGGATACGCCACGGCGGGGTGATCCCCCGGCCCGCGATCCACTCCATGGCCGGGAACGTGGTGCGGTTCGCCGACGGGAGCGAGGAGGAGGCCGACGCGATCGTCTACTGCACCGGCTACCGGATGTCGTTCCCGTTCCTGCCGGCCGGCTGGCCGGCCGGGCCGCGCGGGTCGGTCGAGCTGTACAAGCGGGTCGTCGCGCCCGAGCTGCCGGGGCTGTACTTCATCGGTCTGATCCGTCCGGTGGGGACGATCACCCGGCTCGTGGAGGCCCAGTGCGCCTGGGTCGCGAGGATCGTGTCCGGCGAGCTGCGGCTGCCGTCCGTGGACGTCATGCGGGAGGAGATCGCCACCCATCTGAGCGGTGTCGCCGAGAGGTACGGGGAGGGCGAGAGCTCCTCCATCCAGGTCGACGTGGTTCCCTACCTGCGGCAGCTCGCCGCTGACGGCTGATGCGGGTCCGCCCTCGGGCGCAGGGTGCGGGCGGATCCGACCGCACCCTCAGTGACGTGACCATGACACTCAGTGAGCCGACGCCGTCCGCTGGACGGGCATCGTCATCGGGGGGCGTACCGCGTAGGCCTCGGACGAGAGGTAGACGGTCACCCGCGGTGCCCGTCCGTGCTGGTGGGCGAGCGCCAGATAGGCGATGAGGCCTACTCCGTCCTCCAGCCGTCGGCTGGTGACCGCTGACACGGCCCGGTGCAGCGGCCCGGGGTCCATGCCGTAACGGTTCAGCAGGGTCACCGCTCGGTCCAGGGACTCCCCGTCGTGCCGGGCGTAGTCACGGACCGGGATGTACAGGGTGAAGCCGTCGGGCGTCCCGGTCGTGGCGTCGGTCAGGACATGGCAGGACTGGCCGGGACGCCGGTCGAGCCGTAGATCCTCGCCCGGCATGCTGCCCGTGGCGGTGCGGAAGAACTCCTCGATCCCGGCCCGCTCCGGTCCCGGCGACATCCGCGACAGACCGGCCGACTCCTCGGCCGACAGGTCGTGATGGGCGAGGTAGACCTTCACCCGGGGCACGTCCCAGTCGCCCAGATCCAGGGCGAAGAACAGGGGGCGGCCGGTGTCGGGCAGCGAGGCGTACGCCTCCTGGTGACCGAGCCGGTCCAGCGCGCGGCGCACGGTCGCCGCCGCGTGGTCCCGGCCCGCCGCGGCCGGGTTCAGATAGACCTTGACCTTCGGCACACCACCCGCGCGCAGCTCCAGCGCACACCACAGCGCGAGCGGCCCCTGGGCGTCGGGAGGGAAGAACAGGTCCTCCAGGTCGTCGAGCCGCCGGGTCGAGAAGCCCCACCGCCGTCCCATCGTCCGTACGGCGTCCAGGCCGGCACGGCCGCTCAGCTCGGTGGTCGCCTCTCCGCACCCCGGCTCCAGCAGAACCCGCAGCTCGGGCGCGGCACCCACGGTGAACGAGAGGGAGAACTCCACCGGGGTGTGGTCGTCGGAGAGGAAGCTGAGGTCCGGCGGCGGCTGATCCAGGGGCTGCCCGGCCACGTGCCCGAGGGTCTGCGTGACCACCTTCGCGTACGACACGGCGTCGGCGGGCGGCAGCTCGGCGACCTCGCACAGCCTGAGGAGCTGACGGCCCGTGAAGTCACCCAGGGCCGGTGCGGCGAGGGCGTTGCGGCTCGGCGTCATGGGTGCCTCCGGCCTCTGCCGCCATGCGCGGCCGGAGCGGAGGGAGCCGGGCACTCAAGAAGATACCCGCCTGCTCGGGCGGGTATCTTCCCTTCCTGCCTGTGGAGTTGGCTTCTTGCGCCCCGGCCGCGGGCCGGCCGGCCTGAAGGGGCCGGGCGGAGCACAGCGGAGCCGACGGGTATTCGAAACACGAACCGTCCTTGGGTCGAGAACCGTTGAGGAAACGCGGTGATCATTACCCGGGCGCTTGAAGCTTCATGCAGTCCTGTGTGGACGATGAGTGTTGTGTGAATCACCTCGTCCACATATGGCTTACTTGCGGATCATGTGGCTAGATTCCCCGCTCCGGCCGATCACTTGGCCAGCCAGTTGAGGAACGAGCTCCACAGACCGGTCCGTTCGCCACGCGCCCCGGTCTGCGCGGGCTGCTGGACCTGCTCACCCCGGGCGCTCGGGGCGGCGGGCCGCCGCACCGGCTGCACGGGGGTGAATCGCGCGGGCAGCGTGGCCAGACCCCGGTTGAACGGACCGGGACGCCACGTCAGGATGTCCTCGGGCACGGCGAGTTCGACGTCGGGCAGCCGGTTCAGCAGGTGCTCGATCGCCGTGACCGTGATCTGACGCGCGGTCTCCTTGGACGGGCACGCGTGCGGCCCCGCGCTCCAGGCGAGGTGCGCCCGGTTGCTGCCGGCCTGACGGGCCGTCGACAGCGCGGGTCCGGTGTTGGCGGCCGCGAAGCTGACCAGCATCAGATCGCCCGCCCGCACCTTCTCCCCGCCGAACTCCATGTCGGTGGCCGGGAAGTGCGCGCCCAGGTTCTGCATGGGCGGGTTCTCCCACAGCGTGTCGTCGATCGCGTCGTCGATCAGACCACCGGCGTTGGCGTACGCGTCGTGGGTGAGCAGCCGGTGCAGGGTGTTGCCGATCAGGTTGCGCAGCGGCTCGTTGCCGCCGACGAGCAGCAGCGCGATCTGGTGCACCATCTCCTCGTTGGTGAGGTCGGACTGATGCTGCATCAGCCACGAGGTGATGTCCTCACCCGGCCTGGCCCGCTTCAGCGCGATCAGCTCGCCGATGGCGGTGTACATCACCTCGGCAGCCTTCTCGGCGTTGATCCCGTCGAACAGGCCCGTCGCGCCGAACAGCACCCGGTCGCCGATCTCGGCGGGGCAGCCGAACAGTTCGTTGAAGACGAACAGCGGCAGCTGCTTGGCGTAGTCGCCGAGCAGGTCGACCGAGCCGCGCTGGGAGAACTGGCCGATCAGGTACTCGGCCACGCGCTCGGTGCTCTGGCTGAGCTTACGCGTGTCCACCCGCGCCATGGTGTCGGTGACCGCCTGGCGCAGCCTCAGATGCTCGGCGCCGTCGGTGAACATGCAGTTCTGCCGGTAGGCGAGCACCGGCAGGATCGGGCTGTCCGCCGGGATGCGGCCCTCGTTGAGGTCCCGCCAGCGCCGCGAGTCCTTGCGGAAGGACGTCGAGTCCTGGAGGAGGTGCAGCGCGGTGGCGTAGTCGGTGACCAGGGTCGCCTCGACGCCCGGCGCGATCTCGACGGGCGCGGTGGGCCCGTAGTGGCGCAGGTAGTCGTAGTACGACTGCGGGTCGGCCGCGAACTCCGGCCCGTGCAGCGGCACTCGGGCACCGGAGCCGTGCGCCGGGCACCCCGGCGGGGGCACGGGTGCGGTGGAACGGTCGTCCATGTTCTGGCTCCTAGGAGGCGCGGTCCAGCAGATAGCGGACCAGGGTGATGAGTGCTTGGGCCGACGACTGCTCGTCGCGCGCGTCGCAGGAGACGACGGGGGTGTCGTCGAGCAGGTCGAGCGCCTCGCGCAGGGCGTGCTCCTCCCGCCGGCTGGTGTGGTCGAACCGGTTCACGGCGATCGCGTAGTCGAGTCCGTACTGCTCGATCAGGTCGATCACCGGGAAGGAGTCCGCCAGCCGCTCGGGGTCCACCAGGACCAGCGCCCCGAGCGCGCCGCGGGCCATGTCCTCCCACATCTGCACGAAGCGCTGCTGGCCGGGCGTGCCGAACAGGTACAGCACCACCCGGTCGCTGATGGTGAGACGGCCGAAGTCCATGGCGACCGTGGTGGTGGTCTTGCCGTTGACACCCTTGAGGTCGTCGATGGACTCGGCGGCCCGGGTCATCGTCTCCTCGGTCGTCAGCGGGACGATCTCCGAGATCGACCCGATGAACGTGGTCTTGCCCACGGCGAAGTGCCCGACGACCAGGATCTTGACGGCCGTCTGCTGCTCTCCGGCGCGGACATAGGCCCGTTCATCCAAACTTGGCCCGGAGCCCATGCAGCACCTCCTCCAGGATGCGCAGGTCGGCGACCGGCGCCCGCTCCACCGGCGGGCGGGTGATGAGATAGCCGCCTTCGACGAGCGAGGAAAGGACGATCTTCACGACCCCCAGCGGGAGCCGTGTGTGTCCCGCGACCTCGGCCACCGACAGGTAGCCGGCGGAGCAGATCTCCAGGAGGTTCTGCTCCTCGGGGGACAGACGGGTCGGCCGCTGGTGATGGTCCTCGGCCGCCGTGACCAGGGTGATGAGCGACAACTGCCCCTCATCGGGTAAACCGCGGCCCCGGGTGATCACATACGGCCGTACCAGTTCGGCGGACTCCGTCTCCCACTCGTCGGCGGCGGTCATGACGAGGCGCCGAGGTTCTCGCGGGGCGGCGTCATCAGGGCCTTGCCCAGCTGACCGACCAACTGCTGCATACGGAAGGTGATGTCGGCCATGTCGACATCGGGCGCGGCGGAGACACCGAGGTAGGCGCCCTGGCCGGCGGATATCAGGAACACCCAGCCGCCGTCGAACTCCACCAGCGTCTGACGCCAATGCTGATGGTCACCCTCGCAGAAGAAGCCCAGCGAGCGGCTCAGCGACTGCACACCGCTCATCGCGGCGGCGACCCGGTCCGCGTTGTCCTTGTCGAAGTCCTTCGTCCGGGCCATCAGCAGACCGTCGGCGGAGATCAGGACCGCGTGCAGGGCCCCGGGGATCTCCAGCGCGCTGTCGAGCATCCATGCCAGATCGTCGTTCACGAGACCTCATGTCCTTCAGTGCCGGCACCAGAGGTGCGGTTCGTCTCATCCGCGGAGGCCGCCGGGTCCGTGGGTGTGGCGCGACCGGACTGCGTACCGCGCTGGAACGCGCCCATGATCGCCGCCGTCTCCGCCTCGGAGCGGGCCGGGCCGCCGCCCGCCGGGGTGCTGCCCGGCACGATGGCCATCGGCCGCTTGCGGCGCCGCTTCGGCAGACCGTCGGACGTCGAGGCGACGGAAGCCGCCGTCTCGGGGCCGCCGCGGGTCAGCCCGGCGGTGGTGGGGGCGCTGGGCGCGGGGGCGCGCTGTTCCGGCATGCTCGTCAGCAACTCGTGCGGGAGGAGGAGGACGGCTCGCACGCCGCCATAGGGGGAGCTGGAGTCGACCGCCACCTCGAACCCGAAGCGCTCGGCGAGCACACCGACCACCGCGAAGCCGAACTGCGGGGGGTTGCCCAGCCCCGAGACGCCGGAGACCCGCTCGGTGGACAGCAGCCTGGTCGCCCTGGCCCGCTCCTCGTCGTTCATGCCGACACCCGCGTCGTCGACGACGATGCAGATGCCCTTGGGCACGGTGCGGATATTGATTTCGACGATCGTGTCCGGGCTGGAATAGCTCGTGGCGTTGTCGAGGAGTTCGGCGAGGGCCAGTGCGACGGGTTCCACGGCACGGCTCGTGAGCGCGAAATCGACCTGCGAGAGAATTTCCACCCGCCGGTAATGGCGGACTCGCCCCTGAGCGCTGCGCACCACGTCGTAAACCGAGGCGACTTCACGCTGACGGCCGAGCCAGCCGTCACACAGCACGGCAATGGACTGAGCGCGCCGGCCGAACTGGGAATTGGTGTGGTCGATTTCCAGCAGGTCGTGGAGAATCGCCGACTCGCCGTATTTGCTCTGCAGTCCGGAGACGACGAGCTGCTGTTCCGCGGCGAGACCCTGGAGCGTCCGCATGGCGGACTTGAGAACCGTCTTCGTCGCTTCTTCGGCTTGCTCCTGAGCTGCCTGGACAGACTTCGCGTAGTCGTTCTCCAGCTCGGCGTAGTGAGCCCTGAGCCGGTCACCGTCCTGCCTCAGGGACCGCGCCGTTCTGCGTTGGCGAACAAAGGCGGCGACCGCGACGAGGGTGGCGACGAGGAGACCCCACACCAGTGGGTTCTGTATGTACGTCATAAGACTCTCTTCAAGCGACTGACGGTCAGATAGTTGAATCTCCGTCAATGCGGGGGTGAACCAGCGGTGCGCCTATCTGTCCGCACTCCGCAAGTGCGCTGTGATCCTATCACCACCGGGAGTTATGACGATCCGTCAATATGTGTTAATGGCTGGTGGATCGGCTTGATCCGCCGGTAAAGCCGCTTCTGTGTCGCTCGGGGCGAATACGGGCGAACCAGGCCCGAAGTCTCGCTGCCCGGAAGCGAGTTGAGGTGGTCGCATCCTGGAGAAATGCGGTGGATGCGGGGTCGGCGGGGTGCGGAGCAACTTCCGCTCCTGGCCCAAGAGTTCGCACGGTCTTAACGTGACGGACGGCGGACGGGCGTGACGACAGGTCCGGTTCATCCGGTGTTGGCCCGGCTGTCACCGTGACGCCGACTCGCCGACGGTCGCCGGACGGTGCCCCCGAGACCCGTGGGGTGCGACCGGGGGTGCGGCGGGACGGGGTGGGGGTGTACGAGGTGGGGGCTCGGGTCGTACGGGATTGAACCGTCCACCGGTCAATCGCTTCTGGCGCGGAAGCCGGCCCGGTCCGTCGGCCGGAGAGCCGCGCACTCGGCGCGCGTGCGGTCTGGCGCTTCTGCGCGCATGCGATCGCACACCCCCTCGCACCCGCGATCGCGCACCCCCTCGCACCCGTGACCGTGCTCTTGTTCGCAAAAGGAAGTCGCGTTCGAGATCCGCCCGTTCGGCAAGAGGCTCGCCGTGCGAGTGGCCGAATCGAAAGGTCAGACCTCTCATACCGGCGGCAATTGCCGGAGTTGCCTTCCGGAATCCGCACGTGACTTGTGCGGCGGAATTCCCGAGGCGTGGCGTGCGAGGCGTTCACGGACCCGAAGTCGAATGGTCCGGCCGGGAAAGTCGCGGCCGTAAAGCGGAACTCCCCGCACCGGGCGACCAGAGGCCCGGTACGGGGAGTTCGGCGATCGAGAGGTCAGCGACCGGCGAGCAGCTCCAGCGTGTCGATCACACGGTTGGAGAAACCCCACTCGTTGTCGTACCAGGCGACCACCTTGACGTGGCGGCCCTCGACCCGGGTGAGCTCGGAGTCGAAGATCGAGGAGGCGGGGTTGCCGGTGATGTCGGCCGACACCAGCGGGTCCTCCGAGTACTCGAGGACTCCGGCGAGCGGACCCTCGGCGGCGGCGCGGTAGGCGGCCAGCACCTCGTCGCGCGTCACGTCACGGGAGACGGTCGTGTTCAGCTCGACGATCGAGCCCACCGGGACCGGCACCCGGATCGAGTCGCCGGACAGCTTGCCGTCCAGGCGCGGCAGCACCAGACCGATCGCCTTCGCGGCACCCGTCGTGGTCGGGACGATGTTGACTCCGGCGGCACGCGCCCGGCGCGGGTCGCGGTGCGGACCGTCCTGGAGGTTCTGCTCCTGGGTGTAGGCGTGCACCGTCGTCATGAAACCGTGCTCGATGCCGGCCAGCTCGTCGAGCACGGCGGCCAGCGGGGCCAGCGCGTTGGTCGTGCAGGAGGCGTTCGAGACGACGGTGTGCAGGTCCGGGTCGTACGCGTCCGTGTTGACGCCGTACGCCAGGGTGACGTCGGCACCGTCCGAGGGAGCGCCCACCAGCACCTTCTTCGCGCCCGCGTCCAGGTGCCCGCGCGCCGCCTTGGCGGCGGTGAAGCGGCCCGTGGCCTCCAGCACGATGTCCACGCCCAGCTCCGCCCAGGGCAGCTGCGCCGGGTCGCGCTCGGCCAGCACCTTGATGCGGCGGCCGTCCACCACCAGGGTGTCGCCGTCGACGGTGACCGGGCGGCCCAGGCGGCCCGCGGTCGTGTCGAACGCGAGCAGCCGCGCCAGGGTGGCGGGCTCGGTGAGGTCGTTCACGGCGACGATCTCCAGGGCGCTGTCGCGCTCCAGGACAGCGCGCAGCACGTTGCGCCCGATGCGGCCGAATCCGTTGATGGCGATGCGAGTCATTGGTGGGGTGTCCCTTCGTCCCTCGTCCCTGCGCCCCCAGCCTCGCTCGCGGCCAGGGCCGGTGACCGGGGCGAGAGCGCCACGGTTCGCAAGGATCGCGCCAGGGCCGGGACGCGGGATCCGGCCTCACTCGCCCCGCGTGAACGTGCGCCGGTACTCGCTCGGCGTCGTCCCCAGGATCCGCTGGAAGTGCAGCCGCAGATTCGCCCCGGTGCCGAGCCCGACCTCGTTCGCGATCTGCTCGATGCCCCGCTCCGAGCGTTCCAGCAGCTCACGGGCCCGGTCGATGCGCGCACGCATCACCCACTGCATCGGCGTGTAGCCGGTGTCCTCGACGAACCGGCGGGAGAACGTGCGCGCCGAGACCGCCGCGTGCCGGGCCAGCGTCTCCAGGGTGAGCGGCTCGTCCAGCCGGTGCAGCGCCCATTCGCGGGTGGCCGCGAAGCGCTCGCCGAGCGGCTCGGGCACGGTGCGCGGCACGTACTGCGCCTGTCCGCCGCTGCGGTACGGCGCGGCGACCAGTCGGCGTGCCGCGTGGTTCGACGCGCCGACCCCGAGGTCGCCGCGCAGGATGTGCAGGCACAGGTCGATGCCGGAGGCGGCTCCGGCCGAGGTCAGCACGCTGCCCTCGTCGACGAACAGCACGTTCTCGTCGACCCGAACCAGCGGATGCCGCTCCGCGAGGGCCCGGCTGTAGTGCCAGTGGGTGGTGGCCCGCCGCCCGTCCAGCAGCCCCGTCGCGGCCAGCGCGAAGGCGCCGGTCGAGATCGCGGCGAGCCGTGCTCCCCGTTCATGGGCGCCGACCAGCGCGTCCACCACGGTCCGGGGCGGATCCTCCCGGTCCGGGAACCGGTAGCCCGGCACGAACACGATGTCCGCCCAGTCCAGCGCCTCCAGCCCGTGCGCCACGTGGTACGACAGCCCGTCGCCGCCCGTCACCAGACCGGGCGCGGCACCGCACACCCGCACCTCGTACGGCATGCTCGCCCGGGTCGTGAACACCTGCGCCGGGATGCCCACGTCGAGCGGCTTGGCCCCTTCGAGGACGAGGACGGCGACCCGGCGCGGCGGAGTGGAGGCGGACACGCCACCAGCCTACGAGCCGCCCCGTCGGCGCAAGGCCGTGACCACGCGAAACGACCCCCGAGGCACCGCCCCGGCGCCCCCGGACCGACCGCGCCCCGACCGTGTCAGGTAGACCCGGGTCAACCGCGCCGCGACCACGTCGGATGAGACCCGGACCAACCCCGGCGCGACCACGTCAGGTGAGATACGCCAGCCCCGGATGCACGGCCCGGTACTCGTCCACCAGCCGTCGCGCGACGCCGACCGAGTCGACCAGCGGGTGCAGGGCGAAGGCCTTGACCGCGGCGGCGCGCGAGCCGGACGCGGCGGCCGCCATGGCCTCGCGCTCCACCGCCTTCACCGAGCACACCAGGCCCGTCGCATGGGCCGGCAGCGGTGACACGGCCACCGGGCGGGCGCCGCCCGCGTCGACCAGACACGGCACCTCGATGACCGCGTCCGCGTCCAGCACGGACAGGGTCCCGCGGTTGCGCACGTTGAGGATCAGCGTGGTGCGCTCGTCACGGGCGATGGCCCGCATCAGCGCGAGGGCGACCTTCTCGTAGCCGCCGGACTCCGTGAGCGAGGCCTCGTCGCGTTCCCCGGCGCCCGCAGCCTCGCGGTTCTCCGACATGTACGTCGCCTCGCGCTCGGCCCGGGTCGTGTCCCAGGTCCGCAGCGCGGGGGCGGCCGGGTCGCGCATCCGGTCGTAGAACCGGGCCTGCTGGTCGCGCAGGAACGCGCCGCGCGTCAGGTCGGCCTCCTGGTAGGCGCGTACCGTCTCGCGGTTGAAGTAGTAGTAGTGCAGATACTCGTTGGGCACCGCGCCGAGCGACTGGATCCACTCCGGGCCGAACAGTTTGCCCTCCTCGAAGCTGCCGAGCAGTTCGCGGTCGGCGAGGAGGCGGGGGAGTTCGTCGCGGCCGCCGATGCGCAGCCCGCGCAGCCAGCCGAGATGGTTGAGGCCGACGTAGTCGGGCACGGCCTCCTCGGGGCGGGGCGCCCCCAGCGCGCGGGCCACCCGCCGGCCGAGGCCCACGGGGGAGTCGCAGATGCCGATGACACGGTCCCCCAGACGCCGGGCCATGGCCTCGGTGACCAGGCCGGCCGGGTTGGTGAAGTTGATGAACCAGGCGTCCGGAGCGAGCACCGCCACACGCTGGGCGATGTGGTCCACCACCGGCAGGGTGCGCAGGCCGTACGCGACACCGCCCGCGCCGACCGTCTCCTGCCCGAGCACGCCCTGCGCGAGGGCCACGCGCTCGTCCGCCGCGCGGCCCTCCAGACCACCGACCCGGATCGCGGAGAACACGAAGTCGGTGCCCACGAGCGCCTCGTCGAGGTCCGTGGTGACGGACACCTCGGGAGCGTCCGGATACTCGGCGGCCTGCTCGGCCAGCACCCGGGCGATGGCGGACAGCCGTCCGGCGTCCAGGTCGTACAGGGTGACGTGGGTGACCCGGCCCTCGGCGCGGTCTTCGAGGAGGGCGCCGTGGACGAGCGGTACGCGGAAGCCTCCGCCGCCCAGAATGGTCAGTTTCACGCCGTGAACAGTACTGCCGCGCCCCGGCCCCCCGCCATGAGCGCCGCCCGGGGCCACGTGGGCTGTCACGGCGACGGTCCGAGCCGCCCGGGAACGAAGTACACGTTGTGCCGGACGTGGGCACCCACCATCGCGGCGACCGTCCGCAGCGTGGACCGCCCCGTCCCGGCCACCGTCTCCTCGGGCAGTCCCGCTGGCGGCCCCACCCCGCCGAGGCCCGACGGCAGTTCCCAGCGCTCCGGGAGGGGCGCCCCACCGGCCGGGGCCGCATCGCCGCCCGGCGGCCTTCCGGGAACGCCCTCCCGTTCAGGGAAACGGCGGCCTCCGGAGAGCGCCCTCCCGGTCAGGAATGGAGAAGCGCCCGCACCCGCCGGTGTCTAGGGTGGTGGCACTCGTACGCCCGCGGGCGCACCCCTGCGCCCAGCGCGCGGTATGCCCGGCTAGGGTCCTTCTGATGGATCTCCGTGGGAGAAGGAGCGGCGTCCGCGCCGTGCGGTGAGCGGGCGTGCCGGGCGTCGCGACGCCGCGGAGATCCATCATGAAGGGCCCTAGGGGCTGACGTGCCCGACGGCCGCCGGTCGGCCCGCCGCCTCCGGCGCCCCGCGCGACAGATGGAGACATGATGAGCAGGGCCAGGAAGACGGACACACAGCCGGACGGCCGGACGACGGCCCACCTCGCGGACAGCCACGAGCTGATCCGGGTCATCGGCGCCCGTGAGAACAACCTCAAGGACGTCAGCGTCGAGATCCCCAAGCGCCGACTGACCGTGTTCACCGGTGTATCCGGCTCCGGCAAGAGCTCCCTGGTGTTCGACACCATCGCCGCCGAGTCGCAGCGGCTGATCAACGAGACGTACAGCGCGTTCGTACAGGGCTTCATGCCCTCGCTCGCGCGCCCCGAGGTCGACGTCCTGGACGGCCTGACCACCGCGATCATCGTCGACCAGAAGCGGATGGGCGCCGACCCCCGCTCCACCGTCGGCACCGCCACCGACGCCAACGCCATGCTGCGCATCCTCTTCAGCCGCCTCGGCGACCCCCACATCGGCCCGCCCAGCGCCTACGCCTTCAACGTGCCCTCGGTCCGCGGCAGCGGCGCGATCGCCGTCGGCGACAAGAAGGCCGTGAAGGCGACGTACAGCCGCACCGGCGGCATGTGCCCGCGCTGCGAGGGCCGCGGCACCGTCTCCGACATCGACCTCACCCAGCTCTACGACGACTCCAAGTCGCTCAACGAGGGCGCCCTCACCATCCCCGGCTACACCATGGACGGCTGGTACGGCCGGATCTTCCGCGGCTGCGGCTTCTTCGACCCGGACAAGCCCATCCGCGGGTTCACCGGGAAGGAACTGCACGACCTGCTCCACAAGGAGCCCACCAAGATCAAGGTCGACGGCATCAACCTCACCTACGAGGGGCTGATCCCGAGGATCCAGAAGTCGATGCTGTCGAAGGACCTCGACGCCCTCCAGCCGCACATCCGGGCCTTCGTCGAGCGGGCGACGACCTTCACGACCTGCCCCGAGTGCGACGGCACCCGGCTCGCCGAGGGCGCCCGCGCCTCGAAGATCGAGGGCATCAGCATCGCCGACGCCTGCGCGATGCAGATCAGCGACCTCGCGGAATGGGTCGGCACCCTCAAGGAGCCCTCGGTGGCCCCGCTGCTCCAGTCGCTGCGGCACACGCTGGAGTCCTTCGCGGAGATCGGCCTCGGCTATCTCTCCCTGGACCGGCCGGCCGGCACCCTCTCGGGCGGCGAGGCGCAGCGCGTGAAGATGATCCGCCACCTCGGCTCCTCCCTCACCGACGTCACCTACGTCTTCGACGAGCCCACCACCGGCCTGCACCCGCACGACATCCGGCGGATGAACGACCTGCTGCTGCGCCTGCGCGACAAGGGCAACACCGTCCTGGTCGTCGAGCACAAGCCGCAGACCATCGCGATCGCCGACCACGTCGTCGACCTCGGCCCCGGCGCCGGTACGGGAGGCGGCACCGTCTGCTTCGAGGGCACGGTCGAGGGCCTGCGCTCCGGCGAGACGGTCACCGGCCGCCACCTCGACGACCGGGCCACGGTGAAGGACGCCGTGCGCGAGCCCAGCGGCGCGCTGGAGATCCGCGGGGCGAGCGAGCACAACCTCCAGGACGTGGACGTGGACATCCCGCTGGGCGTCCTGACCGTCGTCACGGGCGTCGCGGGCTCCGGCAAGAGCTCCCTGGTGCACGGCTCGATCCCCGGCGAGGAGGGCGTGGTCTTCGTCGACCAGGGCGCGATCCGCGGCTCCCGGCGCAGCAACCCGGCCACGTACACCGGGCTGCTGGAGCCGATCCGCAAGGCCTTCGCCAAGGCCAACGGCGTCAAGCCCGCGCTGTTCAGCGCCAACTCCGAGGGTGCCTGCCCCACTTGTAACGGCGCCGGGGTCATCTTCACCGACCTCGCGATGATGGCGGAGGTGTCCAGCATCTGCGAGGACTGCGAGGGCAGGCGCTACGACGCCTCGGTCCTGGAGTACCACCTCGGCGGCCGCGACATCAGCGAGGTGCTCGGCATGCCGGTGGCCGAGGCCGAGGAGTTCTTCGGCTCCGGCGAGGCCCGCATCCCCGCCGCCCACAAGATCCTCCAGCGGCTCGCCGACGTCGGCCTCGGCTACCTCACCCTCGGCCAGCCGCTGACCACGCTGTCCGGCGGTGAACGGCAGCGGCTGAAGCTCGCCACGCACATGGCCGAGAAGGGCGGGATCTACGTCCTGGACGAGCCGACCACCGGCCTGCACCTGGCCGATGTCGCCCAACTGCTCGGACTGCTCGACCGGTTGGTCGACTCCGGCAAGTCGGTCGTCGTGATCGAGCACCACCCCGCGGTCATGGCCCACGCCGACTGGATCATCGACCTAGGCCCCGGCGCCGGTCACGACGGCGGCCGGATCGTCTTCGAGGGCACGCCCGCCGACCTGGTCGCGGCCCGCTCCACCCTCACCGGTGAGCACCTCGCGGACTACGTGGGCGCCTGACCGCACCACGGAGGCGTGGCCGCCCGGCCCGGTCACGCCTCCACCGCGTCGACCCCGCCCGACGGCAAGGAAGGTGGCGAACTGCCGCCTGCAGGACTCACCGGCCGGCTACCTCGACGCCCAGGGCGGCCGGATGAGCCGTCACCTTTGCGGGACCGCAGCCCAGATCCGCGACGGGCCTGCGGGCGTCGCCCCGCACGAGCTCGGCGAAGACGGCCAGCATGCCGCGCGACAAGGGGTCCAGTTCGTCAGGGGACTTGACGCGTGCGGTGCAGTCGGCGGCGACGGTGTCGTACGACTCCCCGATCGCGGCGAGATACCCGGGCTCGGTCACCGGGCCGTCTTCCCACGCCTTGCCGGGCCTTGGCAGCGGTAGCACCCGGACCGGCGCGGGCCCGCACCCGGGCCGTGCGGCGGGACCCCTTGAGGGGGGCGCACATGCCACCGGTATGCCACCGAGCGCGCCGCGTGCACGCCGTTTCATCTCCGCGGCGGAGGATGCGCACCGGCCGCGCTGGGCAGGCATGAGCGCCATGGGCGACATCGCATCGGCACGGGGACAGGGCGCACGAAACGCGCCTGAAGAAACGTTAACCCGTAAGGACCGCAGAGACCCGGAGAGAGGGGCGTGAGTGCCGGGCATGGCGTCGAACGGAGCCGACACCCCCGAGGAGCGTCCCGAGCCGGGACGCGGCCCCGAGGGCGCGACGGACGCCGCGGGCACCGAGAAGTCCGCGCACACGGACACGCCGATCTACTCCCAACTCGTCGCGCTGTGGCGGGCGCAGGGCCGCGAGGTGCCTCGTCCGCCGAACGGACCCGCCCTGCCGCTCCCGGCGCAGCCGCCCGACTTCTTCGGCCGGGGCTGAGACGGTGGAGGCACGCCCGAGACCGCCCGGTGCCCGGTTCTCCGCCGCGTACGGCGACCCGGCGGCCCTGCTCAGGTTCCAGCTGGACGGTGTCGGTTCCGCCGCGTGCCGTGCCGCCCCGGTGGGCACCAGGGGTGAGCTCCTGACGGCCGGCGACTGCCTCCCGGCGTATGTCCTCGAACGGCCCCTGCGTCATCTCGGCCTCGTCGCCCGACTGCCCGCCGGGACGCTCGCGGCGGCCCGTGCGGCGCTGGGCGCCCCAGGCCGCCCTGTCGGTCAGTCGCGGCCGCGCCAGTGCCGGATCTCCAGCGCCGCGGCGACCTCCAGGGTGTGCTCGGCGAGTGGGCGCGGCAGGAGCTCGTCGGCGCGGTTGAGGCGGCGCAGCAGGGTGTTGCGGTGGGTGAACAGCCGCAGGGCGGCCCGGGAGGCGTTGCACTGCTCGGCGAGGAAGACCCGTACGGCGTCGACGATGTCGGCGGGCGCGCCGTCCAGGTCGCCGAGGGTGCGCCTGACGAAGCGGTCGGCGCCCTCCAGGTCCTGGGACAGCAGGGCGACGAGCTCGACCTCGTCGTGGGAGGCGAGGCGCTGGGCCGAGGCGAGCCGGGCGAGCATCCGCTGGGTGGTCAGGGCGTCGAGATGGCTGCGGCGGAAGCCGTTGACGCCGGAGGCGGGCGAGCCGAGCGCGACGCGCGCGACGGGCAGCGGGCCGATGGCCGCCCGGACCCCGGCGGGATCGAGGGCCGCGTCGATCCACACCCAGCGGGTGGCGGCGCTGGCCGTGACGCTGAGCAGACGGGCCCGGCCGGCGGCGGACGCGAGGGCCTCGGCGGCACGGTCGAGCTGGCGCAGGTCCGCGTCCAGGTCGTCGGCCCAGATGACGGCCGCGGTGTGCGTGGTGTCCAGCGGATAGCCCAGTCCCGCCTCGGCGCGCTGGGGTGTGATGGGCGCCCCGTCCAGCAGCAGGGTGACGATGTGCCTGCGTTCGGCGTGCGTACCGCCGGCGAGTTCGACGCGCTCGGCGCGGATGTGCGCGGAGAGCACGGCGACGGAGGCGTCGACGAAGGCGGAGATGGAACGCAGGGAGACGTCGAGCAGCTCGCGCAGTTCCTGGGCGTCGTCGGTGAGCGAGCAGGCGATCTGCGTCCACACCCGGACCGCGACGCTCTCCCCGGCGCGGAAGGCGTCGAGGGCGGGTTCGTCGAGCCCGTGCCGCACGATGTCCCGGGCGGTGACGAGGGGCAGTTCCCCGTCGTTCGCGGGCACGGGCGCGCCCGGGGCGCTGACGTTGGCGGCGGCCCACTGGAGCAGGTTGGCCCGGTTGGCCCGCCGCATCCCGGCCGACAGCACGGGGTCGGCGGCGATCGGCTTCCTCGTCTCCCCGGCCAGGGTGGCCGCGTCCAGCTCGGCGAGCCACTCCGGCCGGGGGTTGAGGGCGATCTCGGCCCCCTGGCGGATCAGGCTCCGGATCCTGGGCGAGGGCGCGCTCCACGACATGCGCTCAAGGTAACAGTGCACTGTGCACCAGCCCGGAGGAAATCCGGTGCAGACTGCTCCTATGCCTGTGGGGACGGGGCTTCCACCATGGGGGAACTGATCGCCGCCGACCGGGAGCCGCCCCATGTCCTCCGCCTCCACCGAGCCCGCCGTCGAGCATCTGGACGTCCTGATCGTCGGCGCCGGGATCTCCGGCATCGGAGCCGGCCGCTATCTCAGGACCGAACTGCCGGGCAAGAGCTTCGCGATCCTGGAGGCGCGCGCCGACTGCGGCGGCACCTGGGACCTGTTCCGCTACCCGGGCATCCGCTCCGACTCGGATCTGCACACCTTCGGCTACGAGTTCAAGCCCTGGCGGGACAAGGAGTCGATCGCGGACGCCCCGCGGATCCTGGCCTATCTGCACGAGGCCGTGCGCGAGAACGGGCTGGACCCGCACATCCGCTACCGGCACAAGGTGCTCGGCGCCTCGTGGTCGACCGGGCGGGCGTGCTGGACGGTCGAGGTGGAGCGCACCGACACCGGCGAGCGCACGACGCTGACCTGCTCCTGGCTGTTCTGCGCGATGGGCTACTACCGCTACGAGGAGGGGTTCACCCCGCACTTCGAGGGCCGGGAGCGCTTCGGCGGCCCGATCGTGCATCCGCAGCACTGGCCCGAGGACCTCGACCACACGGGCAAGCGGGTGCTGGTGATCGGCAGCGGCGCCACGGCGGTCACCCTGGTCCCCGCGATGGCCGGCACCGCGGCGCACGTGACCATGCTCCAGCGCACCCCGAGCTACGTCATGCCGGTGCCGCGCAGGGACCCGGTCGCAGGCGCCCTGCGCAAGGTCTTCGGCGACGGACGCGGCTACGCCCTGGCCCGGCGCAAGAACATCGCCCAGCAGCGGGCCGTCTGGGCGTTCTGCCGGCGCAACCCGAAGGCCGCCCGCCGGATCATCCGCTGGGTCAACGCCCGTCGGCTGCCCAGGGGTTATCCCGTCGACGAGCACTTCAACCCGCCGTACGACCCGTGGGACCAGCGGCTGTGCGCGGTGCCGGACGGAGACCTGTTCAAGGTGCTCAAGGACGGCAGCGCCTCGATCGTGACCGACCGGATCCGCACCTTCACCGAGAAGGGCGTCCTGCTCGACTCCGGCCGCGAACTGGAGGCGGACGTCGTGGTGACCGCCACCGGGCTCAACGTCCAGGCGCTGGGCGGCATCCCGATCACCGTCGACGGCCGACCGGTCCGCGTGTCCGACACGATCGCCTACAAGGGCATGATGGTCTCGGGGGTGCCCAACTTCGCCTACGCGATCGGCTACACCAACTCCTCCTGGACGCTGAAGATCGGCCTGCTCTGCGAGCACTTCTGCCGCCTGCTGGCCCACATGGACGCCCACGGCCTCGACATCTGCCGCCCCGAGCCCGCCGATCCGGCGATGCCGACCCGGCCGTTCCTCGACTTCGGCGCCGGTTACGTCCAGCGCGTCGTCGACCAACTGCCCCGCCAGGGCGACCGGATGCCGTGGCTGACCTCCATGAGCTACCGCGACGACGTCAAACTGCTGCGCGCCGACAGCGTCACCGACCCCGAGCTGCGCTTCAGCAGGGCCGACGCCGCGCACCGCCTGGAACCGGCCCGCTGAGCGCGTGGGGGACGCGGGTTCGACCGTTCGCCTGACCGTGTGATCCGCTCCGCTCCCGCGCCACCCAGCGTCGGGAACGCGCGTTGGGGTAGCCGTGCGGGCAGATGCAGAGACGGTTCTGCTCGGACCGTGGGCTGCCGCCCGACGTTCACGCCGGTCACACAGGGGAGCCTCATGTACGCCAACCCGTCCACGGAACGAGGCGGCGGCTCCGGGAGCACGACGCGTCTGACCCTGCTGCGCGCCCTGCACGACACCGCCGGGGCGGCGCCCGTCACGGTTCCCGCGCCTCTCACGCCCGAGTCCGCGTTCGACGCGCTCTATGTCTACGCCGCCCCCGGGCTGGTGCATCAGGCGTATCTGCTGACCGGCTGCCGCCGGCTGGCCTTCGAGTCGGTCGAGCACGCCTTCCGGCAGGCCTGGGAGCACTGGCCCGAGGTCGCCAGGGACCCGGACCCCGTGGGCTGGACCCGGGCCCGGACCTACGACCACGCGCTGTCGCCCTGGCACCGCTTCCGCCGCCTCCCCGGCCGCCCCGGCCCGGCCCCGGCCGATCCGGTGCTGGGCGCGCTGCTGGAGCTGCCCCCACGGCACCGCCGTACCGCCGTGCTCTGCGACGGTCTCGGGCTCACCGTCTTCGAGGCCGCGGCCGAGTCCGAGGCCAGTACCGCCGCCGTGCGCGGCAGACTGCGGCACGCCCGTACGGCGCTCGCCGCCACCCCGGAGGCGGCCCGCAAGGCGCTGCGGGCGAGGGTCGGGCAGGAGGCGGCGGCCACTCTCGCGCATCCGCGGTCCGTGCGCGCGAGCAGCGAGCGGCGGCTGCGGCTGATGACCCGTTCGGTGGCCGCGGCGCTGGTGCTTCTCGCCGTTCTCATCGGGGTGTTCGTTCACATCCGCGGTTGACGTTCTTTCTCCCCCGAGACCCCGCCGCGGCGGGGTCCGCTGTGCAAGGATGATCGAAGCCTTAGCCCAAGGGAGACGCAGCGTGAGCGGTACCGGTGAGGGAGTCGGGTACGACGGCCTGAAGGTCGACCGAACGGGTCAGGCGGAGGCCTTCGACGCCATCGGCGACCGCTACGACGAGGCCTTCCCGCACAAGGAAGGACAGGTCCAGTCCGCCGAATGGCTGGCCGCACGGCTGCCGTCCGGGGCCAGGGTGCTGGACCTCGGCTGCGGCACCGGCCTGCCGACCGCGCGGCAGCTCGCCGACGCGGGCTGCGAGGTCGTCGGCGTCGACCTGTCGGACGCCATGGTGGAGCTGGCCCGGCGCAACGTGCCCGGCGCCCTGTTCCACCGCGCGGACATCGCCGACCTGCGCTCCGGCGGCCCGGTCGACCTGGGCCGCTTCGACGGCGTCGCGGCCTTCTTCTCGCTGCTGATGCTGCCGCGCGCGGAGATCCCCCTCGCACTGGAGACGATCCACAACCTGCTCCGGCCGGGCGGTCACCTCGTCGTCTCCATGGTCGAGGCCGACCTGGACGACTTCGCGATCCCCTTCCTCGGCACCACCATCCGCGTCACCGGATACCTGCGCGACACCCTGCGCGAGGTCGTCGAGACCGCGGGCTTCCGGATCGAGGAGGAGTCCTCGTACACGTACGCGCCGGAGAGCTCCGACGTTCCTCCGGAGGAGCAGATCTTCCTGCGCTGCAAGAGACTCGACTGAGCGGGCGGACCGGGGTGCGGGAATCCACGTACCGATGTCAGCAGATGCGGCCGGGGCCGAAGGGGCACTCGGCCTGATACCGGCGGACGGAAGTCCGTGCACACAGGCAGACTCGGCGGTGTTGTGATGATCGGCGCGCGGTACGGCTCCAGCCGCGGCCGGCGGGAGCGGAGCGGGCGTCCCCTGGGCGACGCCGGCACCGGCCGGCTGCGCTATCTCGACACCGCCACCCGGCGGATAGCCCGCGGGCTGAGCGTCGACGAGACACTGGCCGAGCTGTGCCGGGCGGCGGTGCCGCTCTTCGCCGACCTGGCCGTCGTCCACCTGTACGACCCGCTGCCGCTCGACGACGGACCTCCCGAGAGCCCGCCCCAGCTCAAGCTGCACACCGTCTACCGGACCCCGGCACCCACCGCCGAGACCCCCTCCCACGTCCTGTCCGGCCCGCTGGCCAAGCTGCTGCGCGCCGGACGCCCGGTGTTCGCCAACGGTCCCGGCTGCGTCGCCGCGGCCACCGAGCTGCTGGCCTCCGCCGACCTCGCCGAGGAGGCGCCCCCCGGACGGCGGATGATCATCGCCCCGCTGCGCGGCCGCCACCACGTCCTCGGCAGCCTCGCCCTGCTGCGCGACCGGAGCCGCCACGCCTACACCGCCGACGACCTCCTCGTCGCCTCCCAGCTCGCCACGCACGCCGCGCTCGGCGTCGACAAGGCGCTGCTGCACGGCCAGGAGGCGTCCGTCGCCGACACCCTCCAGCGCACCATGCTGCCGCCCTCGCTGCCCGCGCTCGTCGGCGTCCGGCTGGCGAGCCGCTATCTGCCCGCCTCCCGGACCGCGGAGGTGGGCGGCGACTGGTACGACGCGATATCGCTGCCCGGCAACCGGGTCGCCCTCGTCATCGGCGACGTCATGGGCCACTCCCTGACCTCGGCCGCGATCATGGGGCAGCTGCGCACCGTCGTCCAGACCCTGGCCGGGCTCGACCTCCCCCCGCACGAGGTCCTCCACCACCTCGACGAACAGGCCGGCCGCCTCGGCAGCCAGCACCTCGCCACCTGCCTCTACGCCGTCTACGACCCCGTCTCCCGGCGCCTGCTGACGGCCAACGCCGGTCACCCGCCCCCGCTGCTGCTGCACCGCGACGGCAGCGCGGAGATCCTCACCCTCCCGTCGGGGGTGCCGATAGGTGTCGGCGGAGGCGACTTCGAGACCACCGAGATGCCCGCTCCCACCGGCTCCACCCTCCTGCTCTACACCGACGGCCTGGTCGAGTCCCGCGGCTCCGACATCCAGTCCGGCATGACCCGGCTGCGCCACCGGCTGCGCGCCCTCGGCACCGACGGGTCGCCGTCCCTGGAACCCCTGTGCGAGGCCGCGCTCGGCACCCTGGAGGAGGGCGACCGCGCGGACGACGTCGCCCTGCTCGCCGCGCGCTTCGAGGGACTGCGGCCCGAGACCGCCGCCAACTGGTACCTCACCCCGCATCCGCGCACCGCGAGCCAGGCCCGCCGCCTCGCCCGCAGAACCCTGAACCGGTGGGGCCTGGACCCCCTCACGGACACCACCGAGCTACTGGTCACCGAGGTCGTCGCGAACGCCGTCCGCGTCACCACCCGGCCGCTCACCCTGCGGCTGCTGCGCACCGACGTGCTGCGCGTCGAGGTCCGCGACGACTCCCCGCAACTGCCCAGGCTCGGCCACGCCCGGCTCGACGACGAGAACGGCCGCGGCCTGTTCCTCGTCGACCAGCTCGCCCTGCGCTGGGGTGTCACCCGGGTCAGCGGCGGCAAGATCGTCTGGTTCGAACAACGCCTGCCAGGGCCCGTACCGGGCAGACTCCCGCGCCGGGTGTGACCCGTACCGGGCAGGTTCCCGCGCCGGGTGTGACCCGGACCCGGTCGGCTCCCGCGCCGGAGGTGACCCGGAGCCGGGAACCTCCGCCGCCAGGCCCGACCAGCGCGGCCCCTTCGCCACAGGCCACGCCCCTCGGTCCGGCCACTCCTCCACCGAACGCGCCGCCCGCCGCAGCGCGTCCCGGCACGCCACGACCGCCGGATGCCGGCCGCGCCCCTGCCGTACGACCGTGAAGACGCGCCGGACGCGCTGCCCCGGGGCAGCCGGCGCAGCGTGACGGTCGGCGGCTGCCCGGCCCAGACCAGGCCCGGCAGGAACGCCGCCGCGTGGCCCAGCCCGACCAGCCGCACGTGCGGCAGCAGATCCGTGGCCTCGAACCGTACGTCCGGTTCGAAGCCCGCGTCGCGGCACACGGCCATGGTCCAGTGGCGGGCGGCCGTGCCCTCGGGCTCCATCACCCACGGGCCGCCGGCCACCGAACGCAGCGTCGCCGACGGGCCGTCGGGGACCTTCTCGTGGCCGTCGCCCGGCAGGGCGAGGTGCGGCGAGTCGTCGACCAGCTCCGCCTCCTCCAGCCCGGCGGGCCGAGGGCGTGGGCCGCCCGGGTACTCCTCGGCGACGACCAGGTCGAAGTCCCGGGCCAGCAGCGCGGGGAGCGGCTTCGGGCTCGAGGTGGCGACCCCCGCCGTCCGAACCACCTGAACCACCTGAACCACCTGAACCACCCGAACCACCCGAACCACCCGAACCACCCGAACCATCCGAACCGGCCGAACCGGCCGACGTTGCCGACGGGGTGTCAGTGCCGCCTGCGATGATGTTGATCAACATCGGCGTCAACAGCACGGGAGCGGCTCATGGTCGAGCAGGCGGTACGGCCCATCGTCGAGGCGATCGTCGCGAAGGCCCCGCAGGGCTGGACCGAGGCGGTCATGCACGCCCGCGCGGGACGCGGCGGCTCCTCGGTGACGGGCGGCTACGCCCCGCGCGGCACCTCGTGGGGCCCCAGCCTGCCCAACCCGCACAGGGAACTGATGGCCCTGGCCGAGGTGTTGCGGGAGGATCGCGGCTGGGAGCCGGTGAGCATGGAGATACGCTGCCGGGCCTCGGGCGAGTTCCGGCTCACCGCCTTCCACGACGCCGTCGCCTGCGTCACCGGAGGGATGAGCGGCTTCCAGGCGGTCCTGGACCCCGACTACCGGCTGCCCCAGCCCGGCCTGTCCCAGGAGGCCGGAACCGCACCGCCCTCCGGCGACCCGGGCCTGGCCGTGGCCCGCTTCCACGCCTACCTCGACCGGCGCGCCGAGATCCTCGGCCGCCGTGACGAACTGAACCCGCCCGCCACGGCCGCCGAGCTGGCCGAGGCGGAGCGGCGCCTCGGCCGCCCGCTGCCCGCCGATCTGCGCGCCCTCTACCTGATCGCCGACGGCGAGTCCGCCGGGCACGACGGCGGCTGTCTGATCGCCGACAACCTCTGGCTCCCGCTGCGCGGCCTGGTCGCCGAGCACGTTGACTGGAGCGCGGGGGAGCGGCCCTGGTACGGCTGGGACCTGGAATGGAAGGCGGTCGTCTTCGACACGGCACCCGCCGACACCGTGCGCCGCTGCGGCGCCCACCCCGGCTGGCTGCGCTTCGCCACCAGCGAGGACGGCAACTACCTGGCCGTCGACACGGCACCCGCTCGCGACGGCCGCCCCGGCCAGATCATCAGAACCGGCCGTGACTACGACGAAGGCCCCGCCTACGTCGCCGACTCGGTCACCGCGCTCCTCGGCCGCTCCCTCGAACTCCTGGAGCAGGGCCGCTACGAACGGGACGGCGACTACCTCACCCTGCTCGAACCCGGCGACGGCTCCGGCACCCGGCAGATCATCGGCGCCGTCCCCGACGAGGTGCCGCCGGCTCTCCAGGCCATCCATGTCAACGACGCGACCGGCACGGTCGACCTCGCGCCCCTGACCGCCGCGCCCCGCCTCCGCCGTCTGCATCTCAACCGCTCCACGACGACCGACCTGACGCCGCTGCGCACCCTGCCGGTGGAGTCCCTGCGCGTCACCCTCGCGGACGGCGACCTGTCCCCGCTCACGGACCACCCCCACCTCACCTCCCTGGAGCTCACCACCACCGCGCCCCTCGCCCTCGCACCCCTGCGGAGCGTGCCGCAGCTGCGCGGCCTCGACCTCTCGGCGGCCGAGACCACGGACCCGGCCACGCTCGCCGACCTGACCGACCTGCGCTACCTCGCCCTGACGGCCGACCAGTGGGCGACCGTCCTGGACGAGGCCAAGGCCCCGCCCGCCCTCGCCGCGGCCCGGCTCGCGGACAAGGACGCGGGCTTCGAGGAGGCCTTGGCCTGGGCCGCCCGCCTGGGCCTGGACACGGGAGAGGCCCTTGCCGTCGACGGCAGCCTGTGAGGGTCGGGGAGACGCCGTCCTTCTCGCCCGGGAGTGCGCGGCGGCGGGCCGGTCGGGGGCTTTGTAGCATGACGGCATGTCGGAGATGAGTACGCGACTGCGCCTGGGAGGAGCCTTCGGGTACCTCCTGCTCGTCGTCACGCTCGTCCTCGGCGTGTTCGCCATGCACACCTTGGGCCACCCGGAGCACTCGTCCGGCCCTGCCGCGGGTGGTGTACACCACGCCGCGTCCGCCGCGCAGCACGACGGCATGGCAGCGGCGGTGGCCGACGACCCGGCTCCGGGTACGCCGTCGGCGGACGAGCCAGTGACGGTGATGGACGTGCTGTCCGTCTGCGTGGCCGTGCTCACCGGATGGCTGCTCGTGCTGTTCCTGTGCGCGGCGGCCGGCCGCAGGGACCGGCTGGCGGCACCGCTCGCCCGGGCCCCGGCCGTACGGCGGCGCTCCGCCCCGCCACCCTCCATACCCCTCCTCGATCAGCTCTCGGTACTGCGGATATAGGCCCGACCGCGGCGCGGGCCCCGTCCCGCCCGCGCACCCGGCGCGTTCCGCACCCACCGAACAGACCTGACCGAACGAGGTACTTCGCACATGACCGTCCACACCCCTGCCCCGAGCCGCCGCCGTGCGGCGATCGTGACCGCCGTCCTCGCCGGCGGCCTGCTGCTCTCCGCCTGCGGCACCGGCGACCCGGAGGGCACCCACCACGGGAGCGACAGCTCCGCCTCCGTCGCGCCGACCGCGGCCGGCACCCGGGCGCCCGGCGCCTTCAACGACGTCGACGTCACGTTCGCGCAGGCGATGATCCCGCACCACCAGCAGGCGCTGGAGATGGCCCGGCTCGCGGACGGCCGGGCCTCCGACGCGGAGATCAAGACCCTGGCCACCGCCATCGAGCAGGCCCAGGACCCCGAGATCCGGACCATGCGGGCCTGGCTGAAGGCCTGGGGCAGGCCCGAGTCCGCCGACCAGGGCATGCCCGGTATGCACCACGGCTCCGGCGCCTCGGACCACTCCGGGATGTCCGGCATGATGTCCGCCGACCAGATGCGCAGGCTCCAGACCGCCCAGGGCACCGCCTTCGACCGGCTGTTCGCCGAGCTGATGATCGAGCACCATGAGGGTGCCGTCACCATGGCGGAGGACCAGCGGAAGAACGGCCGTAACGCCACGGCCAAGAACCTCGCCGCGGACGTGGTCGAGAACCAGTCCGCCGAGGTCGAGAGGTTCCGGAGGATCCTCGACCGCCTCTGATCCGCCTCACCGACCGCCTGTCGGCCGCCCGTGCTTCGAGGACATCCCGAGAGGTCCGGGCGGCCGCCCCGCACCGCGGATCAGCCGCCGTCCTCGCCTCCGGAGGGCGGACCGGCGACGGCACCGTCCAGCCGTAGATTCCACCGCCCCGCCCGGCCCGTGAGAAGGACGGCGCCGAGCGGCGGCACGTCCACGCGCCAGAACGACCCGGGCGGCGCGGCCAGCGCGTGGACGACCGCGGCCCGCGCCACGGCCTGCTCGACCACCGCCACCACCCGCCCCGCGCCGGACGGCAGCCCGTCGAGCCACGCGGCGACCCTGCCGCACACATCGGCCACGGACTCGCCGCCGTGCGGCGCGGCCGAGGGGTCGCCGAGCCAGGCCCCGAACCCGGCGGGATCCGCGCTCGCGACCTCCTCGGGCGTACGTCCCAGCCAGTGGCCCATCTCCATGTCCCGCAGGGCCGGTTCGACGGCGACGGCCTCCCAGCCGAACGCCTCGACGGTACGACGGCACCGCAGCGAGGGCGCGCACAGGCGCAGGCCGGGGGCGGACGGATGCACGACCGTCGCACGGGCGTGCCTCAGCGCCCCCTCGTCCGGCGGGGAGTCGGCGAAGCGCACTTCCCGCCCGGCGGGCGCCGCGGCACACAGCAGCGTGAGCCGGATCGTCATGCGGGACCTCCTGACCGGATCGGCAGCGGCCCGGGCCCACCCGGACCGGACCGAATCGAGCCCGGCCGAACGGAACCGGGCCCGGCCGGACCGGAATCGGGCACGGCCGGGCCGTGCCGGACGGGCGCGGGGCCGACCCATCGTAGGTGGCGCACGCCATGTTGGCTGATGGGCCCCTTGCCTCTACGATCTGGGCGACAACAGAAGACGACGGCGCTTCGGAAGTCCGGTGCAAACCCGGCACGGTCGCGCCACTGTGTGCCGCAGGCTCCTGCTCCCCACCGGGGGCGGGAGGATGGCGGTGAGTCAGACCCGAAGCCGTCGTCGAGTGCTCCACAGACACGGGACGCGTGTTCCCGAGGAGGTCTCGCCATGGCGCAGTCCACTGCCGCCCCTGCCCCCGCCGCCCTGCCCACCGCGGCTCCGCTGCCCGTCCGGGCCGTCCTGCCCTGGGCCGTGTTCTTCGGCCTGTTGATGCTCGTCCTGCTCTACTTCGTCGGCGCCGAGCAGGGTGCCTTCGCGGTCTTCTCCGGTGAGGGTGTGCACGAGTGGGTGCACGACGGCCGTCACCTGCTCGGCTTCCCCTGCCACTGACGGGGAGCGCACACCGATGAACTCCGCAATCGTGCGTGCCCTGTTGGTGCGCGGCATGCTCGCGGGCCTCTGCGCCGGCGTACTGGCCTTCGCGTTCGCCTATCTGGTGGGCGAGGGGCCGGTCGACGCGGCGATCGCCTTCGAGGAGGCGAACTCCCACCACGCCCACGGCGGGGAGGAGTTGGTCAGCAGGTCGGCGCAGTCGACCGTGGGTCTGGCGACCGGTGTCCTCGTCTTCGGCGTGGCCGTCGGCGGCATCGCCGCCCTCGCGTTCTGCTTCGCGCTGGGCCGCATAGGCCGTTTCGGTCCCCGGGCCACGGCGGCGCTGACGGCGCTGGCCGCCTTCCTCACCGTCTACCTGGTGCCCACCCTGAAGTTCCCGGCGCAGCCGCCCGCCGTCGGCAACCCCGACACCATCGGGCAGCGGACCTCGCTGTACTTCCTGATGATCGCGCTGAGCGTCCTGCTCGGCGTGGCGGCGGTCCTGCTGGGCCGCCGCCTCGCCCCGGCCTGGGGCAACTGGAACGCCTCGATCGCCGCCGCGGTGGCCTTCGTGGCGGCCGTGACCGTGGCCATGGTGTTCCTGCCGTCCGGCGAGAACGCTCCCAAGGGCTTCCCCGCCACCGATCTGTGGGAGTTCCGCATGGCCTCCCTCGGCGTCCAGGCGATCCTGTGGGCGACGCTCGGCCTGCTCTTCGGTCCCCTCGCCGAACGCGTGCTGGAGCCGAGGCCCGCCACCGCGACAGCCGGTCGCGGAGCGGAGCTGTCCGCGCCGGTCGCCTGACGCACCAGGGCGCCGCGCACGGCGCCCACGCCCGGACCGGCCGGGGGCGCGCCCGCCCGGTCCAGGCGCCCTGTGCCGGTGTTCCGTCCAGGGACCCATTCGGGTCACCCGGACGGGACACCCGCAGGGGATCGTGCCCGGCCCGCCGGGCCGCGGGTTCACTGGCCGCATGCCCTTCGAAAAGTACGGTGTGCTGTCCGGGACACTCCACCGCCACTACCGCGACCAGGCCGACAACCAGGGCCGCTGGTTCCACGTCAACATCGAGGTGGACGCGCCCGGCGGGCGCTACCACTGCGCCGTGGACGTCGACAGCCACAAGTCCAACGTGGGCGTGCAGTGGAAGACGTTCACCCTGAACGCCGGCGCCCTCGGACCGGTCGCCGCCCTCGCGGCCGGGTACCACGACCTCGTCTCCGCGCCCGGCTCCGGAGCGCTGGACTACCTGCGGCACCCGGCGCTCCTGGACCGCTCGGGCGTGCTGTTCCAGCGTCGTCCCCCGTCCTGGCTCCAGGACCTCCTCGACCTGTTCGGCGCCCGGCCCTGGCACGCGGGCTCCAACGTCGACGCCGCCGCGGCACTGGAACCGACGCTGGTGCCCGGCCGACGGGTGCTGGTGTTCGGGGAGCCGTTCACCGACGACCCGGAGGGCGACCTCGGCATGCACAACGTCCACCAGAACCAGGGCGATCCGGCCGGCTCCCCGTGGTGGGACGAGAACGGCATCTGGCAGGACGGCGCCACCCTCTCCCGCCGCCCCGACGGCCGCTACGACGTCTTCCTGAACAAGTTCTCCAGCCAGGCCGACCACACGGACAACGCGGGCCACCCGGTGACCTGACCGCGGGCGACGACGGCAGCGTGCCGAGCGGACCTATCCGGTGACCGGCTCGTAGCCGCTGATCACGTACTCCGCCTCGTCGTCGAGCGCGTTCGTGTCCCAGTCCAGGGTGATGCGCTCCGGGCGGCCGTCGGGGGCGTACTCGGCCTCCGCGGTGGCGGCGCCCTCGCCGCGCGCCCGGTCCAGCTCCTTCAGGAGGTCGCCGAGGGTGGGCACCTGGCCGGGGGAGTTCGCGACCAGACGCCGCCCGCTGTCGTCGAGGCCGCGGGCGTGCGCGACCTCGTGGTTCGCGACCGTGATCCGGAAGCGTCCGATCAACGCGCGTTCCCCCGTACCGGAGTTGAGGGTGTACGTGTACGAGGCCGGCTCGGACCAGTTCGGTCGCGAAGCCGTCTCCTGTCCGTCGCCGCCGCACGCGGACAGGAGCCCGCCCAGCAGTGCGGTGGCGAGAACGGCGAGGGCACGGCGGGGTACGGCGGTCATGGCGGAGTCCCTTTCGATCTCGACTGCACCTGTGACGCCGTACCGCCGCCGAACGTTCGGGTGGCTCAGGAACTGGTGAGGACGACCAGCCGGCGGGTGGCGCGGGTCATCGCCACATAGCGGTCGACGCCTCCTTCGACGCCGTCGCCGAACCGCTCGGGGTCGACCAGGACCACGAGATCGAACTCCAGGCCCTTGGACAGCTCCGGTGTCAGCGAACGGACGCGAGGTGTGTCCCGGAACGTCGGATCGCCGATGACGCACGCGACACCCTCGGCGTTGGACTCGAGCCAGGTGCCGAGGACCGAGTCCAGTTCCGTCACGGAGCCGTGGACGACCGGCAGCCCGCTGCTCCGCACCGAGGTCGGCACGTTCGCGTCCGGGAGCACGGCCCGGATGACCGGCTCGGCCTCCGCCATGACCTCCCGGGGGGTGCGGTAGTTGATGCCGAGCGAGGTGATCTCGACCCGGTCGATACCGACCCGCTCCAGCCGTTCCCGCCACGACTCGCTGAAGCCGTGCCGGGCCTGGGCCCGGTCCCCGACGATCGTGAAGCTGCGGGACGGGCAGCGCTGGAGCAGCATCTGCCACTCGGCGTCGGTGAGTTCCTGGGCCTCGTCCACGACCACGTGCGCGAACGGCCCGGCGAGCAGGTCGGGCCGCTCGGCGGGCAGCGCGGCCTCGTCGACCAGGCTGTTCTGGAGATCGTCCCCCATCAGCATGGTCACCGCGCCCTCGCCGTCGTCGTCGGCCGCGAGGACGCTCGCGATGACGCCGGCCATGCGCTCACGCTGGGCGGCTACGGCCGCCTCGCGCCGCCGTCTGCGCCGGGTGACCGCCGGGTCGCCGAGCCGCTGCCGCGCCACGTCCAGCAGCGGCAGGTCCGACACCGTCCAGGCCTGCGGCTCGGCGCGCTGGAGCCGGCGCACCTCGTCCCGGTCCAGCCAGGGAGCGCACAGCCGCAGATACGCCGGGACCGTCCAGAGGTCCCCGACCAGGTCGGCGGCCTCCAGCAGCGGCCAGGCGCGGTCCAGGGTGCCGACGAGTTCCTGGTCGTGCAGCAGCGCCCGGCGGAACAGATCGGCCGGGACCTTTCCGCCGGCCTTGTCCAGCAGGATCGTGACCAGCTCCTCCCAGATCTGGTCACGTCCCTCGTTGTGCGGGGTGCCGGGCGCGGGCGCGCGGAACGCCTCGGCCCAGTCCTCGGGATCGAGCCGGATCTCCGCCCAGGGCGTGGAGACCGTCATGCCCTCGGTGGGCGGCTCCTCGTAGAACCGGACGGCCGGCTCGATCGCCCCCACCATGGCGGCGGACGACTTCAGCCGGGCCACCTCCGGGTCGCTCTCGCCGCCCGCCCCGGCTCCCTCCGCCACGAGATCGCGCAGCGTGCAGGTCTGCACGCCCTCCTCGCCGAGGCTGGGCAGCACGTCGGCGACGTACGCCAGGTAGGGCTGGTGCGGGCCGACGAACAGCACGGCGCCCCTGCGGTGGCCGAGGCGGGGGTCGGAGTACAGCAGATAGGCGGAACGGTGCAGGGCGACGACGGTCTTGCCCGTGCCCGGCCCGCCGTCCACCACCAGGGCGCCCTTCGAACCGGCCCGGATGATCGCGTCCTGGTCGGCCTGGATGGTGCCGAGCACGTCCCGCATCCGGGCGGACCGGTTGCCGCCCAGGCTGGCGATGAACGCCGACTGGTCGTCGAGTGCCGCGTGCCGGTCGAGGCCGTCGGCGGTGAACACCTCGTCCCAGTAGTCCTTGATCAGACCGCCGCTCCACCGGTACCTGCGCCGGCTCGCCAGACCCATGGGGTTCGCGTGGGTGGCCGCGAAGAAGGGCCCGGCGGCGGGGGAGCGCCAGTCGACCAGCAGCCGGTGTCCGGTGCTGTCGGTGAGGCCGAGCCGTCCGATGTAGAGGGGCTCGGCGTCGTCGGCCCCGACGATCCGCCCGAGGCACAGATCCAGCCCGAAGCGGCGCAGGGCCCGCAGCCGTCCGGCGAGCCGGTGCACCTCGGCGTCCCGGTCCATCGCCGCCCGGCCCACCCCGCCGGGCGCCCTCAGTACGAGGTCGAGCTGGTGCGAGGCGTCGGCGATCGCCTGCTCCAGACTCTCCTCGACGGCCGCGAAGTGCTTCTCGTCCTCGGCGACGAGGGCCGGGTCGGCCTTCGCGGCGAGCCGGCCGGGCAGGTCGAAGGGGCCGGTGGACCCGGCGCCGGACACGATTCCTGACGACAGCGAACGCAACTGGTGGAACTCCTCTTCGCACAGCTTGTGGTCTTCGGCCTGTGATTGTGCGACAGGACGGGGGCCTTGCGGCAAGTCCCCCCGTGCGCTATACGTTGAGAGTGGCAAGGAGTGGATGACTCCTTGCCGTTTCTTTTTGGGCCCGTCTCCCGCGAGTTCGGGGCCGTTTCCCGAGAGCTCTGGGCCGTTTCCCGTGAGGGCGCGGCGTGGGATCGTGTGAACCTTGCCGATTGGTCTGTACCTGTTGTGGCGAGGAGAGCCGATGCGTGCCACCACCGTCTTACCGGGGACTCCCTGTCCCGAGCCGCCGCCCGGGGACGTGCCCCTGCACCGCCTCGAGGTCGTCCCCGGCGCCGCGCCGTTCGCCGCGGGGTCCTTCGACGAGGTGGGCCCGCTGTCCCGGGCCGAGGACCCGCACCGGCACACCTTCCACGAGATCGTGCACGTCACCGCCGGCTCCGGCACGCACGTGGTCGACCTCGCCCGCTGGCCGGTACGCCCGCCGCACCTCGCCGTGATCAGCCCCGGGCAGGTGCACCACTGGGAGGGCGGCCGCGACCTGGACGGCACGCTCGTGCTGTTCACCGACGACTTCCTGGTGGACCACCCCGAGGACCGCGAGGTGCTGCGGCGCCTCGGCGAGCGCTGCTGGTTCGCGCTGGACCCCGGGGACGACGCGCGCACGGGGAGGCTGATGGCCGAGCTGGTGGGGGAGCACCGGCGGCGCGACCCCGGCTTCGAGAGCGTACTGCGGTCGCTGCTGCATGTCCTCGTCGTCCGCGCGGACCGGCTGCCCTGCCGGGACGGCGGGCGTCCTCCGTCGCCCGGCCGGCCGACCGCCCTGGCCGACGCCTTCACCCGGCTGATCGCCGGCCGGCAGGCGGCGGGCTGGACGGTGAGGGAGTGCGCGGGACATCTCGGCGTCACGCCCGGCTACCTCACCCAGGCCGTCCGGGCGGCGACCGGCCGCAGCCCCGGCCGGCTGCTGATCGAGGCCCGCGCGTACCAGGCCCAACAGCTGCTCGCCCACACCGAGTTGTCCGTACGGCAGGTCGCGGCGCGCACCGGATTCGCCGACCCCGCCTACTTCAGCCGCTTCTTCCGCAGGGAGACGGGTACCAGCCCCGGAGCCTTCCGAAAACACCACAGCCGCCGTCATCCGTCCATCGAAGCCCCCAGGCCGCACGCCTAGGTTCGTTGCCGATCCTCCGCCCCCACAAGGAGCAGCAATGGACAGCGAGACGAACCCCGAACGCGCGATCCCCCGAAAGACCGTGCTGCGCGCGGCACTTGCGGCCACCGCCGCCATACCCGCCGCCATGCTCGGCGGCCCGGCGCTGGCACGCACCTTCGCCGAGACCGGCTCCTCGCCCGAGCTCACCCCGCCCTGCGACGACGGCGACGACCCCACTCCGTCGCAGACCGAGGGCCCCTACTTCAAGCCCCGCTCGCCCCAGCGCACCAGCCTCCTCGAACCGGGCATGCCCGGCACGCGGCTGACCGTCTCCGGCTATGTCTTCGGCCTCGCCTGCCGTCCGATCGCCGGAGCCCTGCTGGACTTCTGGCAGGCCGACACCAACGGGGCCTACGACAACACCGGGTTCCGGCTGCGCGGCCATCAGTTCACCGACTCGCGCGGCTCCTTCGCCCTGACCACGATCGTGCCCGGCCTCTACCCCGGCCGCACCCGGCACATCCACGTCAAGGTCCAGGCGCCGAACCGGCCCGTGCTGACCACCCAGCTGTACTTCCCGAACGAGCCGCGCAACAACACCGACACGATCTTCGACCCGCGGCTGATCATGGCCGTACGGGACGCGGGCGGCGGCGGCCGGGAAGGAGCCTTCGACTTCGTCCTCGCCGTACCCCAGGACCCCGGCCCCACCCCCACACCGGGCGGTACGTGGACCGTCGGTGCCACGTACCGCGGCGGCGACCGCGTCACCTACGGGGGCCGCGCGTACCTCTGCCTCCAGACCCACACGGCCCAGCCGGGCTGGGAACCCCCGTACGTGCCTGCCCTGTGGCAGGCCGCCTGACCCCGAGGGGGAGCGGGTCCCGGCCGGGAGTCCGGACGTACGCCCGTCCGTCTACTCGTCGAACCAGACGACCAGACGGACCCGGGCGTCGCCGTGGCTCCCGGCCAGGGTGCGCATGACGTCCCAGACGGGACCCCATGGGCCGTCGGCGGGGACCATGTCGCGGCGGCGGGCCCGTTCGACGCGGAACACGGTGCCGCCGGTGTCCCACTCGGCACCCTCGTCCCACAGCTCACCGGCCAGGTCCGGATCGGTGGTCAGGGTGTCGACCCCGCTGGCCCGGCCGAACGCCCGGCTCCAGTCGTGCCGGTGGACCAGCCGCAGCGTCCCGTCGGGCTCGCGGCGGTAGCGCGAGACTCCGGCTCCCCGGGGCAGCGAGGGTTCGTCCCAGTCGACGCCGAGCACCTCGTCCCACCCCAGCCACGTGGCTCCGAACGCGGCGTCGCCCCATGACGCGTGCTCCGCCCGGACCACGTCCGACACGTCGTCGGGCAGCCCCCGCTGCCCGACGACCGGTCGCCACCGGCCGCCGAAGTCCCGCACCCCGAACAGGCAGACGAACCCGTCGTAGTCCCGGCCCATCCCGAGGGCGGCCAGCGAACCGCCGGTCCGCCACACGGTTTTGGCGCGGTACTCGACGAACCCGTGGATGTCGGTTCCCATGAACGGATTGCGCTACGAACCCGGACCCCCACCCGGATCAGGCCCGCACCCGGATCGGACTCCGACCCGTACCTGGACCCGCACCCGGGTCAGGCCCGTACCCGGATCGGGCTCCGACCCGCACCCGGATCAGGCCCGGATCAGGCCCGCACCGGACGGGACTCGGATCAGGCCCGGACCCCGACGGGACCCGGAGCCGGGATCGCGGCGCGGATGTGCGCCCCGCTCACAGACCCGCGAGCAACCCGTCGAGCGGTTCGGGTACGGCGTCGAGGTCGAGCGCCTCGACCAGGACCGTGCCGTAGCGGATCTTGCGGCCCTTCTTCGTGCCGAAGAAGCGGCGCAGCTGCTGGCCGGCGGGGCGGCCCTGCTGGGCGGGCTGGCGCAGGAAGGTCTCCAGGGGGCGGACCTCGCCCTCCGCGCGGACGAGTTCTCTCACCCGGTCCACGCCCAGGGCCCGGATCAGCTCGTCCTCCAGATCCGCCGTGCAGACGTAGAACCGCCGGTCCGCCGCACCCGCCCGGTCCAGGCCGCGGGCGTAGTAGCCGCGCTCCGCCTCGTCGCACAGGCCGGTGAGCGCGAGACCCAGGCCGGTCGGACCGAGGAGACCGGCGAAACGGCCGACGTTCATCGCGCCGCCCATCGACAGCACGCAGACACCCTCGGCGGCGAGGTCCCGGCCGCGCCGGGCGGCGAGGACGTCGACCGCCGCGGCGTCGCTCGGCCCCTCGAGCAGGACGACCGTGCGGACCCCCAGCTGTCCGGCGAGCTCACGCGCCCGGTCGCCCGGCCCGCCCGCTGCCCACGCGACGACCGCTTCCCCGAACGACCTCATATCCGCCATGGGACGAGTCTCCGGCCTGCCCGCCCGGCCGCGCCAGGGGATTTCCGCAGGCCGGAGGCGGCGGACCGGCCCCCGACCACGGTGGCGGCCGCGTCGCGCACCCCGCGTGACCGGACCGCCCGCGCGTGCCCCCGCGGTGGTGGACCCCGGCCGGGCGGGCGCAGACTTGACGCATGGGACAGCGTCTCAGCGACGTCAGCGCTCCCGCCCGGACGGCCCGCCCGGAGGAAGGCATCAGCCGGGAGGAACTCGCCCTGGCCGCACGCAACCACGGGCTGCCGCTCGAAGCCCTGCGCTACGACGTCACCCCACCGGGACTGCACTACGTCCTGACCCACTACGACATCCCGGCCACGGACGACCGGACCTGGACCCTGACCGTCGACGGCCGGGTACGCCACCCCCTGACCCTCGACCTCGCCGAGCTGCGCGCCCGCCCGGCCGTCACCCGGCGCGTGACCCTGGAGTGCGCGGGCAACGGCCGCGCCCTGCTGTCTCCCCGGCCCGTGAGCCAGCCCTGGCTGACGGACGCCGTCGGCACGGCCGACTGGACCGGGGTACCGCTGCGCGACCTGCTCGCCGAGGCCGGTGCCGCCGAGGACGCCGTGGACGTGGTGTTCACCGGCGCGGACCACGGCGTCGAACGCGGTGTCGAGCAGGACTACCGGCGCGCGCTGCCCCTGGAGGTGGCCCTGGGCGAGGAGGACGACGTACTCGTCGCCCACGGCATGAACGGGGCGCCGCTGCCGCCCCAGCACGGCCACCCGCTGCGGCTGATCGTGCCGGGCTGGTACGGCATGGCCCATGTGAAGTGGCTGCGCGCCGTCACCGTCAGCGGCACCCCGTTCACCGGCTTCCAGCAGGCCGTCGCCTACCGGCTGCGGCGGGAGGCCGGGGACGAGGGCGAGGCCGTCACCCGGATCGCGCCGCGCGCCCTGCTGCTGCCGCCCGGGTTCCCCGACTTCATGTCACGGGCCCGCGTCGTCCGGCCGGGCCCCGTCGAGCTGGAGGGGCGCGCCTGGTCGGGGCGTGCGCCCGTCACCGCCGTGGAGGTGACCACGGACGACGGTGCCACCTGGCGGCCCGCCGAGCTGGAGCCCCCGCCCGCCGGCAGCGCGCACCGCTGGGCCTGGCGCCGGTGGCGGCTGAGCTGGTCCGCCGAACCGGGGCGGCACCTGCTCGGCGCGCGGGCCACCGACGCGCGCGGCAACCGGCAGCCCGACCGGCCTCCGTGGAACCGCGGCGGCTTCGCCAACAACGAGGTGCACCGGCACGTCGTCCACTGCCTCCCCGCCCCCTGACGCCGCCGTACGGCGGTCAGCCCACCGCCCGCTTCACCAGCTCCGCGATCCGCCCGGCCACCTCGTCGGTCACGTCGGTCAGCGCGAAGGTGGTGGCCCACATGGAGCCGTCGTCCAGCTGCGCCGGGTCGTTGAACCCGAGCGTGGCGTAGCGGGCCTTGAACTTCGCGGCGCTCTGGAAGAAGCAGAGGACCTTGCCGTCCAGGGCGTAGGCGGGCATGCCGTACCAGAGCTTCGGCGCGAGCTGCGGGGCGTTCTCGGTGACCAGGGCGTGCACGCGCTCGGCCAGGACCCGGTCCTGGCCCTCCATCTCGGCGATCTTCGCCAGCACGTCCCGGGCCGCCTCGGCCTCCTTCTCCGCGCGGGAGCCGCGGCGCGCGGCCTTCTTCGCCTCCTGGGCGTGCTCCTTCATCGCGGCCCGCTCCTCGGCCGTGAACCCCTCGTACGTGCCCTTCTCGGCGGCGCTCATCGTGTCTCCCTCGTGGTGTTCCGTCCTTGGTGCACACAGCCTCTCGCGTGCGGCGGGAGGCGGCATCCGTGGTCACCACGGAAAGCACCACCGAGACCTCCGGGCCGCCCCACGCCGAGGTCTCCCGGGCGGCGCAGCGGGGACTGGACCGCCGCCCGGGAAGGAGTCGGGGAGTCAGGTCACACCAGTGGGGTGCGTGACCCGGGGGACCGTCAGGGGAAGCTGACGACGGTCGACGGGACGGTCGCGGTGCCCTCGGTGGGGGCGCCGGTGTCGTTGATGACGTGGTTGAACTGCCCGTTCCCGCCCAGCGAGACGGTCAGCAGGCTGTGGAACCTCACGCCGGGCTTCACCGGTGCCTTGAAGCCGTGGTCCTGACGGATCGTCGGGTCGACGTTGTAGTAGCAGTAGCTGCCCAGGCCCCAGCCCTCGTGGGTGTTCACCGAGTCGTCGACCCGGTAGGCCGCGTAGCCCCTGGTGGCGCCGTTCTGGATGGCGGCCTGGTTCGGGGCGTCGTAGGCCTTCTCGTTCTGGAAGAAGACCGTGCGGCCGCGCTCGCCGTACCACTCGACGTCGTACTTGTTGAAGTGCTCCACGAACAGGCCCGTGGCCAGCACGTCGTCACCGTTGACCCGGACGCCGTAGTCGGCGCGGTTGGTCTCCCAGCCGACGCCCTCGCCGTGGTCGGCACGCCAGACCCAGGTGTGGTCGATGATCGTGTCGTCGTTGTTGACCACCATGCTGGTGGTCGCCTTGCCCGCGCCCGCGCCGCCGATGCGGATGTAGACGTCCTGGACGGTGGTGGGGTTGGCGGTGTGGTCCGCGCTCGCGTTCTGCGGGCCGACCTCCAGCAGGGTGGTGGAGTTCACCGGTCCGGCGTCGATCAGGAAGCCGGCCAGCCGCACGCCGTCGACGTCGCCGACCCGCATCGCGGTCACGCCGTTGTCGGGGATGATCGTGGCGAGACCGAGGCCGAGCACGATCGTGTCGGCCCGGTTGATCTGGATCGTCCGGTCGACGTGGTACACGCCGGGCGTGAACAGCAGGTGCAGGCCCTGGTTCACGGCCTGGTTGATGGTGGCCGCGGAGGTGCCGGGCCTGACCACGTAGAAGTCGCTCAGCGGGACGGACCGGCCCTGCGGGGTGCCCGACTCCCAGGTCGTGCCGCGGGCGTTGGTGCGCAGCGCGGGGGCGAAGACCTTGTAGTCGTTGCCGTCGAGGTAGAGGAACGGCTTCTCACGCGAGACGGGGGTGTTGTTCAGCGTGGTGTAGCGCGGCTCGGGGAAGCCGGTCGCCGGGGCGCCGACGGTGCCCGAGAAGACCTGGTTCCACACGGAGTTGGACCAGCCGCCGATGGAGCTATCCCGGGTGTACCACTGCTGCTGCGAGTAGTTGCCGACCTGGCCGTCGATCTTGGAGTCGGCGATGTAGCCGCCGCTCGCCCAGCCGTAGCCGTTCGGGGCGAGGTTCAGGCCGCCCTTGACGTGCATCCGGCGGAACGAGGAGGCCTGGGAGACGGCCCAGCGGTCGGTGCCGTTGACCGGGTTGACCGCGAGGTTCTCCGCCGAACGCCAGAAGTTCTGCGTGGCGTTGCCGTTGAACCAGCCCGCGTCGACGGTGATGTCGCCGTTGATCAGGGTGTCGTCGGGCTTGAGGCCGAGACCGGCGATCTGGGTGTAGAAGCCGATCTGGGCGTTGAGGTTGTTGTAGGTGCCCGGCTTGAACAGGAAGGCGTGCCGGCCGTTGCCGAACTGGGCCGACTCCTGCTGCTGGAACACCGCGTCCAACTGGCCCTGGATGTTGGGCGTCGACGGGTCGATCACATGGACGTTGGGGCCGAGGTCGCCGCCGCCGGGCAGCTGCGGGACGGTGTCCCCGCCGCCGTAGACCTGGAACTCCCAGAGGGAGTAGCCGTATCCGGTGCCCCGGGTGATGCCCTGCAGCCGGACGTAGCGGCCGGTCCCCGACACGGTGAGGTCGTCGGTGCCGCCGTCGCCGGCGGTCACGGAGCGGACCGTGCGCCAGTCGGTGCCGTTGTCGGAGAGCTGGATGTCATAGGCCTTGCCGTACGCCGCCTCCCAGGTGAGGACGATGCGGCTGACGGCGGCGCTCTGGCCGAGGTCGACCTGGAACCACTGGTTGTCGTTCCACTGGCTGGCCCACCGGGTGCCGGTGAGATTGCCGTCGACGGCGGCGGAGGCCGCGAAGGAGGCGCCCTCCGTGGAGGACGCGGTGGCGGTGCGGCCCTGGGAGAGCAGGGTCTCGGCGGCACCGGCCGGGGTGGTCGGACCGAGCGCGAGCAGGGTGCCGATCAGGGTCGAGACCAGAGCGCCTGCGGCGGCGCGTCTGGCTGCCGGGGTGGAGCGCCGGAGGACCGGCGGCGTCCCGACTGGAAGCATGGGGGCTCCTCTTTTTACACAACGGAAACGGGGAGAGCGCTCTCCCGGAACCTTGCCCGCCTGTCGGTGGCCGGTCAAGGTTCGTGCGGCACTTTTCTTTTGACTTGCCTTAAGCCTTCAGGGATCTGGGAGGTGCCGTCCGGATCAGGCCATGGCGCCGACAAGATCCACATCGCGGCGCTCGGGCGGCATCCGCGCGTACCCGGACGGCGACAGGGCGTTAAAGTGCCTGGGTGGCGAAGAGGGGACCGACTCTGGAGGACGTCGCGCGCGAGGCCGGGGTGTCGCGGGCGACCGTGTCACGGGTGGTCAACGGTGTGCGCAATGTGGACCCGGAGATCCAGGAAGCGGTGCGGCTGGCCGTCGAGCGCACCGGATACACACCCAATCAGGCGGCCCGGTCACTGGTGACGCGCCGCACGGGCGCGGTGGCCCTGGTGCTCTCCGCGACGGGCGACGCCTTCGCCGCGCGGGTCTTCGCCGACCCGTTCTTCGGGCGCGTGGTGGACGGCGCGCTCGGCTTCCTGCGCGAGCGGGGCGTCCAGCCCGTCCTGCTGGTGGCCGAGTCGGAGCAGGCCAGGAGACAGGCGGTGGAGTATCTGGGGCAGGGTGCCGCCGACGGAGCCATGGTGGTCTCGCTCGACGTCGACGACCCGATGCCGGGGATGCTGGTGGCCGCGGGCGTGCCGACCGTACTGTTCGGCAGCCCTGCGGCGGGGCTGGGCACCGGCTGCGTCGACCTGGACAACGAGGCGGGTGCCCGGCTCGCCGCCCGGCATCTGCTGGCCCGCGGCCGCCGTCGCCTCGCCACCATCGCCGCCCCCGACTCCGCTCCGGCCGCCCGGCAGCGCCTGGACGGCTTCCGGCAGGCGCTGGCCGCGGCCGGGGTGAGCGACGTACCCGTGGTCAAGGGGCTGTTCACGGTGGCGAGCGGGCGGCGCGCGATGGCCCGGCTGCTGCGCGAACGCCCCGCACTGGACGGGGTGTTCGCGGCCAACGACCTGATGGCACAGGGCGCCTGCCAGTATCTGCGCGAGCAGGGCGTCGCGGTGCCCGGCGACGTGGCGGTGGTGGGCTTCGACGACTCCAGCGCCGCGACCGAGTGCCGCCCCGCCCTGACGACGGTCCGCCAGCCCGTGGAGGAGATGGCCGCGGCGATGGCCCGGCTGCTCGTGGAGCAGCTGCACGACACCACCGAGGCGGGTGCCTCGGTGGTGTTCCAGCCGGAACTGGTGGTGCGGGAGTCGGCCTGACCGGGGCGCCCCTGACCGTGTCGCGCCCCGGTCAGGGGTCTTCAGGAGGTGGCGCCGCGGTGGGCCCGGACGATGTCCGCGTAGCGGCGGCCACTGCTCTTGACGGTGCGCTTCTGCGTCGCGTAGTCGACGTGGACCAGGCCGAAGCGCTTGTCGTAGCCGTACGCCCACTCGAAGTTGTCCAGCAGGGACCAGGCGTAGTAGCCCGCGAGCGGCGCGCCCTTGCGGATCGCGCGGGCGCAGGCGCCCAGGTGCTCCTCCAGGTAGCGGGTGCGCCCGGGGTCGTGCACGCTGCCGTCGGCGGCGACGGTGTCGGGGTAGGCCGAGCCGTTCTCGGTGACGTAGATGCGGCGCACCCCGTAGTCCTCGGTCAGGCGCATCAGCATGCCCTCCAGACCGGCCGCGTCCACCGGCCAGTCCATGCCGGAGCGCGGCACGCCGGGAACGCGCACCTCACGGGCGTACGGCACGGGGCCCTGCGGGTCGTCGGTGACCACGGACGGGAAGTAGTAGTTCAGACCGTGCCAGTCCGTGGGCGTGGCCATGATCTCCAGGTCGCCCGCGCGCTCGGGCAGCTCCACGCCGTACAGCTCGCGCATGTCCGCGGGGAAGCCTCGGCCGTAGACCGGGTCGAGCCACCAGCGGTTGGTGTGGCCGTCCAGCCGGACGGCGGCCGCCGCGTCCTCGGGGCTCGCGGAGGCCGGCTCGACCGTGGAGTGGTTGGTGACCAGGCCGATCCGCGCGCCGGGCGCGGCGGCCCGGACCGCCTGCACGGCCAGGCCGTGGGCGAGCAGCAGATGGTAGGAGGCCCGCACGGCGGCCGTGAGGTCGGTCAGTCCGGGGGCCATCCGGCCCTCCAGGTGACCGATCCAGCCCGAGCACAGCGGCTCGTTCAGGGTGGCCCACTGGGTGACGCGGTCGCCGAGGCGCTCCGCGACGACGGAGGCGTACGCGGCGAGGTGCTCTGCGGTGGCGCGCTCGGGCCAGCCGCCGCGGTCCTGGAGCGCCTGGGGGAGGTCCCAGTGGTACAGCGTGACGGAGGGCGAGATGCCCGCCTCGAGCAGCCCGTCCACCAGCCGGTCGTAGAAGTCCAGGCCCGCCGCGTTGACCGGGCCGTCACCGCCGGGCACGACGCGGGGCCAGGCGATGGACATCCGGTAGGCGCCGGCGCCGAGCTCCTTCATCAGGGCGACGTCCTCGGGCCAGCGGTGGTAGTGGTCGCACGCCACATCGCCGTGGTCGTCGTTGTCCACGCGGCCGGGCGTGTGCGAGTAGGTGTCCCAGATGGAGGGGGCACGGCCGTCCTCGGCCACCGCGCCCTCGATCTGGTAGGCGGAGGTCGCGGTGCCCCAGGTGAAGTCCGCCGGGAAAGCGGCCAGGTCGAGGTCGGACGGGGCTGCGGAATCGGACACGGAGAACCTCTCAGAAAGGCGAGCAGAAGCAGGGGAAAGGGGTGCGCCGCACCCGGCGGGAGCGCTCCCGCCGAGGGCCGGGCCGGCCGGCTGCCCGCGGCGCGGGGCAGGGGCCGTGCGGGCCCCGGCCCGGCCCCGCGGCGCCCGGCCGGGCCGCCGCACGGCAGGGCCCGTGGGGTGCGGCCGTGCTACTTCACGGCACCCGCGGTCAGACCGGTGACCAGGTAGCGCTGGAGCAGCAGGAACCCGGCGACCACGGGCAGGCTGACGACGAGCGAGGCGGCCATGATCTGGTTCCAGTACACGTCGTTGAGCGTCGAGTAGCCCTGGAGACCGACGGCGAGGGTGCGGGTGGTCTCGTTGGTCATCACCGAGGCGAACAGCACCTCGCCCCAGGCGGTCATGAACGCGTACACCGAGACCGCGATGATGCCGGGCACCGCCGCCGGGACGATCACCCGGAACAGCGCGCCGAGCGGCCCGCAGCCGTCGACCTTGGCGGCCTCGTCCAGATCGCGCGGGATCGAGTCGAAGTACCCGATCAGCATCCAGATGGAGAACGGCAGCGAGAAGGTCAGATACGTCAGGATCAGCCCGCCCCGGGAGCCGAACAGCGCGATGCCGGTGGCGTTGCCGATGTTGACGTAGATGAGGAACAGCGGCAGGAGGAAGAGGATGCCGGGGAACATCTGCGTCGACAGCACGGTGACCGTGAAGACCTGCTTGCCGCGGAAGTCGTACCGGCTGACCGCGTACGCCGCGAAGATCGCGATGACGACGGAGCAGACCGTGGCCGCGACCGAGACGGCCAGGGAGTTGACGAAGTAGTCCGCGAGCGGAACGGTCTCCCAGATGTCGAAGTACGGCCTGACGGTCAGCTCCGACGGGATCCACTGGAACTTGCCCGAGACGTCCCGCAGCGGCTTCAGCGAGCTGGAGATCATCACGTACACGGGCAGCAGGACGAACCCGGTGAGCAGGGTGAGGAAGATCCGCCGGCTCCACAGGAAGGACCGCGGGGCGGCCATCGGCGAGCGGACGGCCTCTCGCTGCGTGGTGTCAGACACCGGCCTTCCTTCCTCGGTTGGTGACGAGCAGATAGACACCGGTCACGACCAGCAGGAACAGCAGCAGCAGGACGGACATCGCCGAGCCCGTGCCGAAGTTCCAGGTCTGGAACGACGTCTGGTAGATGTGCACCGAGATCAGGTCGGCGGACTCGGGCGCCGCCTTGCCGAACAGCACGTACGGCGTGTTGAAGTCGTTGAACGTCCACAGGAACAGCACCAGAACGAGCACCTGGTTGACCGGGCGCAGGGCCGGCAGGGTGATGTGGCGGATCTGCTTCCACATGCCCGCCCCGTCCAGCGACGCGGCCTCGTACATGTCCCGGGGGATGTTCTGGAGGCCGGCCATCAGGGTCAGGAAGGCGAACGGCCAGCCCTTCCACACGGAGACGGTCAGCAGCGCCCAGAACGCGTTGTCGCCGATCAGCCAGAACGACGGCTCGTCGGTGAGGCCGAGCTGGTCGTGCAGGACGTGGTTCACCAGGCCGTTGTCGTGCTGGAACATGAACACCCAGGTGATGACGGCCGCGTAGACCGGCAGGGCGTACGGCACGAGGAACAGGGTGCGCAGCAGGCCGCGGCCGCGGAACTGCTCCTGGAGGAAGACCGCGGCGGCCATGCCGATCAGCCAGCACAGGCCCACCGAGCAGACGGTGAACAGGCACGTGGTCCAGAAGGACCGCAGCAGCGCCTCGCCGACGGGGGCGTCGAAGTCCACCGCCATCTTGAAGTTGTCGAGGCCGGACCAGGGCGCGGCGGCCCAGTCGCGGATGTAGAACTGGGTGAGCTCCTTGAAGCTCATGACGATGCCCATCAGCATCGGCACGAGGTGCACGAGGAGTTCGAAGACGAGCGCGGGCAGGAGCAGCAGATAGGGCAGTCCGATGCGGCGCAGCCGCCCGGAGCGAGGGGCCTTCCCCTTCGCTCCGGGACGCTTCCCGGCCCGCACCGTCTTCGCCCCGTGCTCCCGGGGGGTGACGGTAGTGGTCATGGAGGGCTTCGCTCTCAGCTGTTCGGCATCTGTTGCTGGGCCTTGTCGAGTGCGGCCTTGACGGTGGCGGTGGTGGTCTTCTTGCCGGCGGCCGCGTCGGCGAAGAGTTCCTTGACGGCGGTGCCGACGGCGGTCTCGAACTGGGATTCGTCGGCGACCTGGGGGAGGGCGGCGGCGCTGGTGGCGAGGGTCTGCCTGAGGACGGCGTTGGCGGGGGTGTCGAAGGCGGGGTCCTCCTGGGCGGCGCGGACCGGGGGGATGCTGCTGTAGGCCTGGTTGAGGATCTTCTGTTCGGTGTCGCTGGTGAGGAATCTGACGAGTTGGGTGGCGCCGTCGAGGTTGTGGCTGTTCTTGAAGACGGCGAGGTTGATGCCGGCGACCATGGAGTTGGTCTGGGTGCCGGTGCCGGGGGTGCCGTTCTGGACGGGGACGGGGGCGACGCCGTAGGCGTCCTCGTCCATGCCCTGGGACGTGAGGTTGGCGGAGGCGGACTGCCAGAGCAGGAAGGCGGTCTTGCCGGTGGCGAAGTCGGCGACGGACTGGTTCTGGGCGTATTCGGCGTTGCCGGCGGGGATGGCCTGGTGGGTGGCCATGAGGTCGATGTACTGCTTGACGGCGGTGACGATCTTCGGGTTGGTGAAGTCGGGTTCGCCGTCGGGGGTGAAGAAGTCGGCGCCGTGCTGTTTGGCGAGGGTGAAGACGTGGTGGACGTTCTCGGCGGGGTTGGCGCCCTCGGCGCCGAGGACCTGCTTGCCGTCGGCCCGGATCTTCTTTCCGGCGGTGGTGAGTTCGTCCCAGGTGGTGGGGGGTGGGTGATGCCGGCGTCGGTGAGGATCTGCTTGTTGTAGTAGAGGGCGTAGGCCATGGAGTAGAGGGGGACGGCGGCGGGGTCCTGGCC